>DQLO01000056.1 GCA_015660155.1 Verrucomicrobiota bacterium | reverse complement strand
GCGTATTCCTCGCGCGCCATAATGAGCCCGCCGCGCGGGCCGCGCAAAGTTTTGTGAGTGGTGGTGGTGACAAAATCCGCGTGCGGCACGGGGCTCGGATGGCAACCGGCGGCCACGAGCCCAGCGATGTGCGCGATGTCCGCCAGCAACATCGCGCCGCTCGCCTTAGCGATCTCGCCCATCCGCTGGAAATCGATGAGGCGCGGGTAGGCGCTCGCGCCCACGGTGATCATTTTCGGTTTGTGCTCCATCGCCATTTCGGCGAGTTGATCGTAATCAATCCGCTCGTCCTCCTTGCGCACGCCGTAATGGACGATCTCGAAAAACTTGCCGGAGAAGTTGGCCGCATTGCCGTGCGTGAGATGGCCGCCATGGCTGAGATCCATCGTGAGCATTTTATCGCCCGGCTTGAGCACTGCGAAGTACACGGCCATATTCGCGCCACTGCCCGAATGCGGCTGGACGTTCACATATTCCGCGCCAAAAACTTTTTTGGCGCGCTCGATGGCCAGTTCTTCCACCACGTCCACGTGTTCGCAGCCGCCGTACCAGCGTTTGCCGGGATAGCCTTCGGCATATTTATTAGTGAGCGTGGAGCCCTGCGCTTCCATCACGGCGGGGCTGGTGAAATTTTCGCTGGCGATCAGCTCGATGTTTTCCTGTTGGCGCTGTTTTTCGTGCCGCAGCACCTCGTCCACATCGGGGTCCACCACTTCCACGCGATGATCGGGCTCCAGTTTTTCAACGCGCCGCACATGGCGGCCGCCCTCGAACTCCGTGCCGAGGAATGATTCCAAAATATCCTTGGCCGCTTCCGCGCCGGTTTTGTTGGCGGACAAGCAAAGCACGTTTGCATTGTTGTGCTGGCGCGCGAGCACGGCGGTTCCTGGCTCGTCAATGAGCGCCGCGCGTACGCCGACCACTTTGTTGGCGGCCATGCTCATGCCCACGCCGGATTTGCAAATGAGCACGCCGCGCGCGTGTTGCCCGCTGGCCACGCTGCGGGCCACCGCTTGGGCGAAGTCCGGATAATCGCAGGAGTCATCGCTGGCGGGGCCGTAATCCTGAACGGTGATGTCTTGCGCCTCGAGATGCGCGCGCAGAGTTTCTTTGAGCGCATAGCCGCCATGATCCGCGCCGATGGCGAGGGTGTTATTTTTTTTTACTGATGATGTCATTGAAGTTTGGTTCACAAACGGAATGAGTGCCTCGATGCCCTCCTTGATTTGATTGCGGCAGACTTGATAAATTGTGAGGTCGCCGCCAATCGGATCGGCGATGTCCTTGCGGTCGGCGGGCAGTGCCTCCACAAACTCGCGCAGCAAAAACACCCGCTCGCGGGCTTGGGGGAAGTAGCGAATGATGTTGTCCACGTGCCCGCTGGCGAGGCCGAAAATATAATCGGATTCGGCGACCATTTCCGGAGTGATTTGCGCGCTGCGCTGGTCGGTGATATCGATGCCCAATTCCTGCATCGCCGTGACCGAATGCACGCTGGGCGACGCGCCATCGATCGCGCCGAGGCCGGCCGACAGTGCTTCGTAGCCGCCCTGCTCTTTCATGAGTTCGCGGAAAAAGCCTTCGGCCATCGGGCTGCGACAAATGTTGCCCGTGCAGACAAAGAGAATTTTTTTCATTCCCGGTTGGGTGGCGCGTCCGGTCAATCGGTCAACGCCTTGGCGGCAATATCCCCGCGAACGTGCGCGCCTTCAAACTTTATTTTATCCACCGCCGCGTAAGCCAGATCGCGCGCGGCGGCCAATGTGTCGCCCAGCGCCGTGACTCCCAGCACGCGGCCGCCGCTGGTGACGAGGTTTTTACCTTCATATTTGGTGCCGGCGTGGAAAACTTTCACGCCTTCCATCGCGTCGGCATCGGCGATGCCGGTGATGGGTTTGCCTTTGGCGTAGCTTTCGGGATACCCGCCCGAAGCCATCACCACGCACACGGCGGCTTGATCGCTCCAATGCACGTCCATCTCCGCCAGCCGACGGTCGATGCTCGCCTCAAACAAATCCACGAGGTCGGTTTCCAATCGCATGAGGTAAACCTGCGTTTCCGGATCGCCCCAGCGCGCGTTGAATTCCAGCACCTTTGGGCCCTCGTCGGTCAACATCAGGCCGGGGTAAAGCATGCCGCGAAAATCGATTTCCTCCACCTGACACCCCAGCAGCCATGGGTCGATGATGGCCCTCGCGGCTTGCGCCAAATCCTCATCGCTCAAAAACGGCGCGGGCGAAAAGGTGCCCATGCCGCCGGTGTTGAGGCCCTTGTCGCCGTCCAGCGCGCGTTTGTGATCCTGCGAAGTGGGAAATAAAATGGTGGTGCGGCCATCGCACATCACGTGCAGCGAAATTTCGGTGCCTTCCAAAAATTCCTGAATCACCACTTGATCGCCCGCCTCACCAAATTGTTGATCGACCATCACCGAGTCAATCGCCGCCTCCGCTTCCTCCAGCGTTTCGCAAATCAAAACCCCTTTGCCCAGCGCGAGACCATCCGCTTTCACCACACATCGGCCGTCCAGCTCGCCCGCAAAAGCCTTCGCCGCTGTCGGAAAATTAAACGTCCCCGCCCGCGCCGTCGGGATACTGTGCCGCGCCATAAAATCCTGCGCGAAAACTTTGGACGATTCAAACTGCGCCGCCGCCGCGTTCGGCCCCCAAATGCGCAAATTATTTTCCTCAAACAAATCCACAATGCCCGCCGCCAGCGGATTATCCGGCCCCACCACCGTGAGCTCCGGTTGATGCGCCACGGCGAAATCCAAAAGCGCCTCCAAATCCTCCGCACCCACCGGCACACACTCCACCGGCACGCCGCCCGCAGTGACCTCCCCCGCAATGCCACCATTCCCCGGCGCCACCCAAAGCCGCTCCACACGCGGGCTCTGCGCCAGCTTCCAAGCCAAAGCGTGCTCGCGCCCGCCACCGCCGATGAGGAGAATGTTCATTGCGCCAGCTTAACTTTACCGCGCCCTTTTGTCACCTCACCAATAATCCACGCTTTGTGGCCTCGGCGACGGATGCTGCGGAGGATGCTGTCGGCCTTTGGCCCGCTGACGATGGCGGTCATGCCGATGCCCATGTTGAAGACTTGATGCATCTCGGCGGTGGAAACTTTGCCGTGTTTTTGGATGAGCTCGAAAACCGGCAGCACCGGCCACGTGCCGCGGCGAATGGTGACGCCGCAATTTATTGGCAGCACGCGCGGGATGTTATCGATGAAGCCGCCGCCGGTGATGTGGGCCAAACCTTTGATGGCGCGGGCGCGGCGGGGTTTGTTGAAGCTCTTCAGCAACGCCTGCACGAGCGAGCCGTAGCTCACGTGGATTTTCAGCAGCTCATCGCCGACGCTGCAGCCGAGCTCGGGCACGCAGCTGCGCGGCTTGAGTTTCATGGTTTCGAAAAATACTTTGCGCGCGAGCGAGTAGCCGTTGGTGTGCAGTCCGCTGCTGGCGATGCCGATGATGGCATCGCCGGGCTTGATGCCGCGTCCGTCAAGCATCGCACTTTTCTCGACCACACCGACGATGGTGCCGCTCACGTCGTACTCGCCTTTTTTGTAAAAGGTGGACATTTGCGCCGTCTCGCCGCCGATGAGGGCGCAGTTGTTTTCCGCGCAGCCGAGCGCGAAGCCGGCGATGATTTGCTCGAACACGTTTGGCTTCAAAACGCCGGTGCCGAGGTAATCGAGAAAAAATAACGGCTCCGCGCCGAGCACCGCGATGTCGTCCACGCAATGGTTGACGAGATCCTGCCCGATGGTGTGGTGGCGCTTCATCGCGAAGGCGACCTTGAGCTTGGTGCCCACGCCGTCGACGCTGGAGACGAGCACGGGGTTTTTATACTTGCCGGTCTTGAGCGCAAAGAGGCCGCCGAAGCCACCGACCTTGCCGAGCACTTCGGGGCGCGATGCGGACTTGAGCAACCGCGACAAACCGGCCTTCACTTGATTGCCCAAGGCAAGATCGACACCGGCTTTTGCGTAAGCGGTCTTGGCCATTACAAAAGCTTGGGCTGGGAGTCATCCGCCACAAGGCTCTTGGCGCGGTCGCGTTGGCGTTCCATGATGTGCTTGTCCACGGCGGGATCGTATTCCACCGGATAATTTCCATCGTAACACGCCATGCAAAATGATTCCTTTGGATGGCCCGTGGCGCGCACCATTCCGTCTTGCGAAAGATAATTCAGCGAGTCGGCATTCAGATAAGTGCAAATTTCTTCAATGGTGTTATTGGCCGCCATCAGCTTGCTGCGATCAGGAAAATCAATTCCATACACGCACGGATTTTTGTGCGGCGGACAGCTTACCAGCACGTGCACTTCTTTGGCCCCGGCTTCCTTGAGTCCATTCACGCGCTTTTGACATGTGGTGCCGCGCACGATGGAATCATCCACGATGATGACGCGCTTGTCCTTCACGAGATCGGTGATGAGGTTGAGCTTCACGCGCACGTTGAAATCGCGAATGAGCTGGCTCGGCTGCAAAAAGCTACGGCCCACGTAGTGATTGCGAACGAAAGCCATCTCGAAGGGGATCCCGCTTTCCAGCGCGTAACCCAGCGCAGCGCAGTTGCCGCTGTCGGGAATGGGCACCACGATGTCGGCTTCGATGGGGTTTTCGCGCGCCAACTCGCGCCCCATATCCACGCGCACTTTGTAAACATTGCGGCCGTTGAGGTTGCTGTCCGGCCGTGAAAAGTAGACGTACTCAAAAATGCAAAACGACCGTTTCTCCTGTTCGGGAAAAGCCTCGATGCTGCGCAATCCATCGTCGTTAATAATGACAATTTCGCCCGGCTCCACGTCGCGCACAAACTTGGCCTCAATCAAATCCAACGCGCACGTTTCGCTGCTGAGCACGTACGCGCCACTCGCGAGCTGGCCGATGCACAGCGGGCGGAAGCCGTGCGGATCGCGCACGCCGATCATTTCGTTTTCAGTAAGAATGATGAGCGAGTACGCGCCTTCGAGTTTGCGAATGGTGCTGACGAGCGTGTTCTCGCCATTGCTGGTGGGTTGGGCGAGCCAATGCAAAACGATTTCGCTGTCGACCGTGGTTTGGAAAATGGAGCCGCGCTCTTCGAGTTCCTCGCGCAACACGGCGGCGTTGGTGAGGTTGCCGTTGTGGGCGATGGAAATTTGGCCGCGCGAACAATCCACCGTAAGCGGCTGGGCGTTGCCGATGTTGGAACTACCGGTGGTGGAATAGCGCGCGTGGCCAATGGCGGTGTGCCCCACCAAATCGTGCAGCACATTGCCTTTGAAAACCTGCGGCACGAGGCCCATCCCTTTGTGCTCGCGAAACTTCGTGCCGTCGTTGGAAACGATACCGGCGCTTTCCTGCCCGCGATGTTGCAGCGCGTACAAGCCGTAATACGTCAGCTCGGCGGCGTTGGGATGGCCGTGCACGCCGAACACGCCGCAGTAATGTTTGGGGTAATCCTGTTCGTCGCTCATTCTGCTAGGCCATTGCGTTGTCGATTGAGTTCCACCAAAGATCGTGCAAGCCGGCAACCTCCCATGACCACTCGCCAGTCGTCGACTTAATTTTCAATGCCGCGCCCTTCACCGCGCCCACCGTGCCAATACGGCGCGCGGGCACGCCCATCAGTTTGGCGCGCTCGATGGCTTTTACGGAGTCCAGCTCCGAGGTGGTGATGACAATGCGCCCGAGGGTTTCGCCAAACAAAAGCGCGTCGAGACGGTCGCATTCCAGTTCGCTCAAATCAATTTCCGCGCCGATGAAGCGCGGCGTGTTGCGGCCTTCCAATTCTGAAAAACAGCATTCCGCCAAGGCCACCGCAAGGCCGCCCTCGGCGCAGTCGTGCGCGCCTTTTACGAGGCCGCTTTGGATGAGGCCCAGCAGCGTGGTGCCCAGCGTACGTTCGGTTTCCAAATTGCAACGGGGCGGCGTGCCGGTTTTTTGCTCGTGCAACACCTGCAAAAACGCCGAACCGCCGAGGCCGTGCAGCGCGTCCTCCGCGTCCAGCGGTTCGCCCAATAAAATAATCGCGGCGCCTTCGTCCTTAAACCACTGCGTCGTCACGTGGGCCGCGTCTTCGATGAGGCCCACCATCGCCATCGTGGGCGTGGGGTCGATGGCACCTTCGGGGTTTTGGTTGTAGAGGCTGACGTTGCCGCCGGTGACCGGCGCGTCAAACGCCGCGCAGCCTTCGGCCAAACCGCGCACGGATTCTTTGAGTTGCCAAAAAAGTTCGGGATTGTGCGGATTGCCGAAGTTCAAATTATCGGTGGAGCCAATCGGCGTGGCGCCGCTGCACGCTAGGTTGCGCGCGCATTCCGCGACGGCTGCTTTGGCGCCCTCGAAGGGATCGAGATAAACGTGCGTGGCATTGCAATCCACCGCAAGGGCGAGCAGCTTCTCGGGGAAGCTACCGTTGCAATCATCGCCGCCGGGAACGCTGTCGGCCTTGATGCGAATGACGGCGGCGTCGCTGCCGGGGTTCACCATCGTATTGGCGCGCACCATGTGGTCGTACTGGCGGTACACCCAATTCTTGGAGGCGATGGTTGGCCACTTGAGCAGTTTGCCGAGCGCGGCGGTGGGGTCGTCCAAATCATCGATGCCTTCCAGCGTGAAGGCGCGCACGGCGGCGAGGTACTTGGGCTCCGTGGCTTCGCGATGATAAATGGGCGCGTCATCGGCGAGCTTTTTGGCGGGGAGATCAACCACAATTTCGCCGTGATTTTTTACGACCATTTGGCCGGTGTCCGTGACGTGGCCGATTTCCGCCCACGGCAAATCCCATTTATCGAAGATGCGCTTCACCTCCTCCTCGCGGCCTTGCTCGATAATGATGAGCATTCGCTCCTGCGATTCGCTGAGCAAAATTTCGTAGGGCGTCATACCCGGACTGCGCTGGGGCACCTTCGCCAAATCAATCTCAATGCCCGTGCCGCCGCGCGCCGCCGTTTCGCAAGTGGAACACGTGAGCCCCGCCGCGCCCATATCCTGAATGCCCGCCACCGCGCCGGTAGCCAGCAATTCGAGACAGGCCTCCATGCAAAGTTTTTCCATGAATGGATCGCCCACTTGCACCGCGCCACGTTGAATCTCGGCCGATTCCTCGGTGAGATCCTGCGAAGCAAACGCCGCGCCCGCGAGCCCATCGCGGCCCGTGGCGGGGCCGACATAAAAAACAGGATTGCCGACACCCTTCGCCGCGCCGCGTGCAATTTGGTCGTGGCGGAGCACGCCCAGCGCGAACGCATTCACCAGCGGATTGCCTTCGTAGCTTTTATCAAAATAAACCTCGCCGCCAACGGTTGGAATGCCGAAGCAATTTCCGTAATGCGCGATGCCGCTGACCACGCCGCGAAAGAGTCGGCGCACATTGGCATTGCTCAGCTCGCCAAAGCGCAGCGAGTTGATGGCGCAAACCGGCCGCGCGCCCATCGTGAAAATATCGCGGATGATGCCGCCCACGCCGGTGGCCGCGCCTTGGAATGGCTCCACGGCGCTGGGGTGGTTGTGGCTTTCGATTTTGAACGAAATGGCGAGGCCATCGCCGATGTCGAGAATGCCGGCATTCTCCTCGCCCGCTGCCACGAGCACGCGCGGTGATTCCGTGGGAAAGCCCTTTAATAAAGCGCGCGTGTTTTTGTACGAACAATGCTCGCTCCACATCACGCTAAAGATGCCCAGCTCAGTGTAGTTGGGCGCGCGCCCGAGCAGTTCCAAAATGCCTTCGTACTCCTCCGGCGTGAGGTTGTGCTCGGCAACCAACTCCGGCGTGATGGCGGGTTCGGTGGGCATCAAGCGGGAGCGAGGGTGGATTGGGGTTTGAGGGCGGCGATGAGGCTTTCGAAAATGAGACGGCCGTCGGTGCTGCCGAGGGCTGCTTCGGCGGCGCGTTCGGGGTGGGGCATCATGCCGGCGACGTTGCGTTTTGCATTGCAGATGCCGGCGATGTTGGCGAGCGATCCGTTGGGGTTGGCATGGTCGGTGAGGTCGCCTTCGGCGTCGACGTATTGGAAAAGGATTTGGTTGTTCGCCTCGAGTGACTGCAACGTTTCGTCGTCACAAAAATAATTACCTTCGCCGTGGGCGATGGGGATGCGGAGGTTTTTGCCTTCGGGGATTTGGCCGGTGAAGGGCGAATCGTGCGTAGCGGTTTGGAGGTAAACGTGTTCGCAACGAAATTGCAGCGAGCGATTGCGAATGAGCGCGCCGGGGAGCATGCCCGCTTCGCAGAGGATTTGAAACCCGTTGCAGATGCCGAACACGTGGCCGCCGTTATCGGCAAATTCCTTCACCGCGCCCATCACGGGGCTGAAGCGCGCGATGGAGCCGGTGCGGAGATAATCGCCATAGCTGAAGCCACCGGGGATGAAGACCGCGTCCGCATCGCCCACCGAGTATTCCTTGTGCCACAGCAACTCCGTGGGGCAGCCGAACACGGAGCGCAGCACATGCACGCAATCCTGGTCGCAATTGGAGCCGGGGAACTGAAGGACGGCAAACTTCATCAGTCCTCGAAAACCAGCCGGTAGTCTTCGATGTTCGGGTTGGCGAGAAATTTGTCGGCGTATTCGCTGAGCTGGGCCTCGACGGTTTCGCGGTCGCCGTCCATTTCGATTTCGATGTATTTGCCGATGCGCACCTCTCGCACGCCGGCGCAGCCCATATGCTCAAGGGCGGTCTGCACGGTTTTGCCCTGCGGATCGAGCACCGCGCGCTTGGGGGTGATGATGACTTTGGCTTTCATTCCTTCAAAAAATGCTGTGCCCCCCAAAGACAGCATTTGCCTGCCTGCGGTCAAGGGGCATTTATTGGGGTTATTGACATAAAAAAGGCACCCTTTACAGGGTGCCTTCGTGAGGATGCCTGTGCTCTATTTTCGAAACACCGTAGTTTTAGAAGGCCCCAAGGTCACTCCACCTCTGGAATTAATGTGCGCCTTAACAAGCTTACCGCTGGCTCCAAGGTCTGCATCGGTAGATTGCTTCGCGCTACCATCCATTAATACCAATTGACCCTGACTTTTATTTAGCCCTGTGAAGGCATTCGCGTGCAGGGGGTCATCATCCGCACCGCACCAATCAGCAGCCGCAAGGTCCTCACCATGCACGTTTAGTGTCACTGCGAGGATGGAAGCGGGGCGGACACTGTCTGCTCCCTCTACAAACCCATAACTGATCGCCTTTGCCAACTCCATGTTATGGCCTTGAGCCTTTGTGTTATAGCTTGCCCATTTGGACTGACAAACCTCATTTGCAGCCTCGCGGGCGGCATCACAGGGAGAAGTAACTATCTTGACCGTCTGTAGTTCACTTTTCATGGCCGCCATCCCAATAATGCAACCCGTCATTCGGGAATGCATTGTGTGATGACCAAAATGGTTCATGATCCCACGGGGGGTCAATTGCCAAGGCATCCGACCTCCGTTGTCCTGAGCAAAGCCAATAGAGGCTTTGCCAATCTGCGCAAGATTGTTTACGCACTTAATGCGGGCAGCCTTGGCCTTAGCACGTGCAAGGGCGGGCAGGAGCATGGAGGCTAAGATCCCAATAATTGCGATAACCACCAGAAGTTCAATTAGAGTAAAACCCGCCTGACGGGCTTCTTTTATTTTTTCTTTATTCATCTTATATCTCGTATTTTTGATTTTTATATTTTGAGTAGCACCATGTCAGGTCACTACTATAAACCGTAGAGAGCCCCATAGGCACTTGACGGGTTTCGTGTTTTAAGGAAAAGGAAGCTAAACCACCAATCGAGGCGGAGGCGAGGGAGGGGGGAGTTGTTCAATTATGAAAATGGAACACGGATCGATAACGCAGTACGATGACTCACAGGAAACATCGAGAACTCTAACATCAATTGGGGATAAAGGGATCAACGGACTAAGAATATCCGCCAAGACAGCTTCATCAGACACTCCATTCTGGTGGTTTTGAGTTTGCTGAACAATCCGGCAGATGACACAGATATCTCTCCCATTCACGGCTTTTTCAATTGCCTGATCCAAGGACATGACCTCGAGATTCACTGAAGTCATATTACCCCAAGCAACCAACTGCAATAACACCAAGCGCGGCCCCAACCCAAAAGCCAAAATCACAATTACGGCTACCCGTAAGGCGTGACGAATCCAGTTTGGCATCGACCGGCTCATTTGTCTTTTATGCTCAACTGAAATGCCCCGGACATCTTGCTGTTGGCCTCAGGAACAGGGATGGCGTTGAATTTCCAATCTACGCGAATACGATAGGCCACACTCGGTGCATCTGCCGCTACGGGCAGGAGGGTTTCCCAACGGTTGGAAACCAGTGCCGTGCGCGCCATGGGGAATACATTAGTGCCCACCAACACCACCGGCTGCACTGTCTCGTGCCGAACGCCATTGGCGTTGTTTTCCCAAATGATCTCCACGCGATAGAGGCCATTGGCGTCACGCGGCTGGCTGTTGACCGTGAGATTGGTGAGTGTGGCGCGGGCGCAGCCGCCCAGCAGCAGCGCAGTGAGGAAAATAATGAGGATACCCGTTTGCCGTGTCATGATGTGCCGAAGCCTTGCACCGGCGCGGCGGCTTGTAAAGCGATTTGGCGGTCAAATTGATTTGACCCATCCGAGCCGGTGCGTTATGCGTTCGCGTCTCATTTTACAGGCCTATGTTTGGAACCTTTCGTAAACACTCGCAGCCGCTGTGGATCGCGATCATTATTGTGGTCGTCATC
>DQLO01000054.1 GCA_015660155.1 Verrucomicrobiota bacterium | reverse complement strand
CATACAGTAAGTTGCGAACGACATCACCAATCATGGCCTTTGTGGCGGCGGAATCAAGTTCCTCCTTCGCGACGGTGAGATGGGCATCGTTAAATATGATTTCCTCCACCGTGATGTCATCGGGCCGTACCGCGCCCGCGCCGCCATCGACATGGAGGCCAATGGCATTTATCACAATATTTTTGAGCTGCAACATGGCAGCGACATCGCGGGCGGTTGCGCCCATTGCCACCAGCACCGTGGCGGTGATGCGCTCGGGCTTGCCCACGGCGAGCACTGTGTTGGTGGTGTTTTGGCTGGTGCTAAACGAAATTGTTTTCTCTTCCTTGTTCTGTGTGTTGTTGGCCAACGCGCCGCCGGTGTTGTTGGTGCTCGTGTTGGTATTGGCGGTGGATCCGGCAATGCCGCCAGGGCGGGGAGTAGTGTTGCCGCTGGTGTCGATGGTGGATTGGAACTGATTGGTCACCACGCCTTCGGGATCGAATTTGATGGAGGTGTGGGTGATTTGGTCGTGATTGAGTTCCGCGCTCACGGTGACAATGACCTGTCCGGGACCCAGCGCGGGCTCCAACGTGGAACGAATTTGTGACGCCAGATACTTTTCAAAATTGGCTCGGACGGTAAGCCGGTTATTGGCCATGGCGAAGGAGCCGTTTTCCTCGCCCGAAGTGGTGAGGGTGTGGCCGAAATTATCCGTGACCATCACGTTATTGGGCGACAATCCCTCGATGCCGCCGGCCACCAAATGGCGGATGGAATGCACAGCCTCGGGCCGTATCGAGCCCGCGCTGGTGAGATTCAACAAAACGGCCGCAGTGGCCTTTTTGCTGTCATCCACGATCAACCGTGTCTTGGGCAGCACCACGTGCACACGGGCGCTGCTCACGCCCTGAATCATCGCGATGCTCCGCGCCATTTCACCCTGTAACGCGCGCACTTTGTTTTGCTGCTGCACAAAATCCGACATGCTCACGGTGTTTTTATTGTCGAACAATTCCCAACCCACATCGCCCGCCTTGGGCAGGCCGCGACTGGCGAGCGTCATCCGCAGGCTATAAACTTTTTCGCGCGGCACCATAATGCTGGTACCGCCGGCGCCGGCTTCGTAGGGAATGTTTTGCTCCTCCAGCACCGCGATGATTTCGCCGGCGGACTTGGAATCCATATTGCCGTACAGCAACGCAAAATCTGTTTTGCTGGTGAAGAACACCACCACCGAGAGCGCGCCCGCGACGAGCAGGCCGGAGGCGGCCACGGTTACTTTTTGGTTCACGCCGAGCTGCTGCCAGATGGTCAGGAGCTGCATCGCCATTGCTTTTATTTTATCCATTGTTCAGTTTGTTGGGGTTTGCAAAATTGGGTTCACTAAATCTGCATGCGCATTAATTCCTGGTAACCTTCGAGTAGTTTGTTGCGCACTTCCACCATCAACTGGAACGCCACGCCGGCTTCCTGCATGGTGATCATCACTTGGTGCAGCGGAATGTCTTTTCCCGCCAGCAAATCATTGATCGCCTGGGTGGAGTCGAGCTGCTTGGTGTTGACCTCGTTGACAAATTTATCGAGCACGCCGCCAAAGCCCACCGCTTCCGGCTTGCCCGGTGCCTGCGCCCCCTCCGGCGCCACGGCCGCGCCGACCTTGCTGGCATCGGTAATCTCGCGGCTGCGATCCATAATCGCGCGTTGCTGGCGGTAAATGTCCGCCAGCCCCTGCGCTGCTACTGGATTTACGGGTATCATTATATACGGTCTCTCAGTTCACTCAATTAATTCTTACCAATCGCCAGCGTTTGCATCGCCATTTGGCGGGCGGTGCGGATGATGGAAAGATTGGCCTCCATCGCGCGGGAAGAGGCGATCAAATCCGCCATCTCTTCGTGCACATTCACGTTCGGGTATTTCACCATACCGTCTGCATCCGCATCGGGATGGCCGGGCTGATGCATAATCTTGAACGGGCGGTTGTCCGTTTCAATCCCCGCCACGCGCACCTCGGCCTTGGCACTGTAGGGGTCAAATTGATTGGCCATGATGGTTTCGAAGCGCACGACTTGGCGTTGGTACGGGCCGCCATTGCTGGTGCGGGTGGTGTTGGCGTTGGCGATGTTTTGGGAGATCACCTCCATCCGCACCTTCTCCGCTTGCAAAGCGGAAGCGGCGCTGTCGACTCCGGGTAAAATGTTAATGTTCATAATAGGGGTTGGGGAATTTGTTATCGGGATTTAATGGCGGAACGCAATTTGGAAAACGTGCCGGAAATCATTTGGGTCTGCATGTGATGGGCCACCATATTTTTCTGTAAAAGCATTAGCTCCTTTTCGAGTTGCACCGTGTTGCCATCGCGATTCTGCGCGATGGCGGAAGTGTCCACCGTGATGCGCGCCTGCACCCTGCGCACCGCATCGGCCGAGCCGGTGCCAATCGCCCGCGACAACTCCGAGGCGAACGTGGACTGCACATCCATGCGCTTGTAATGAGGCGTTTCAATATTCGCCAAATTACTCGCGATTGCCTCCTGCCGCAGCGTGGTGGCATCGAGCATTTTCTTTACGCCTTGGTAGTTGGCGCCGCTAAAAAGCGCGTCGATCATGCCCCGCGTGCAGCAAGCGCCGTGCCATTATAGGGGACAAAAACGATTTTTCACAAAACCTGCGTTTTTTGCGTGTTTTTTGCGTTTTAGGCCAATTTTGTGGAATTGATAAACGAGTGGATTCTGGCATTTTTTGCCATTTTATCAAATATAGGTGTTTTTGTGATTATTGGACTAAAAAGGCGTTTTTGAGTTTGAAGCGGGTTTTCAAAAAGTTGGCCCGAGATTTGCTGCTCGATGCCGGATAATCATGCTTGTCCTTGCTTGAAAAAGGCCGAGCAACCAAGAGAATGAAGCCGATAGGATGAATCTACGAGCCATTCAAGTTACCGCTTTGTTGGGCGGCGCGCTGATATTTCAGGGCGCCCTTCCCCCGCGTGCGGACGCCGCCGCTCCGGCGTTGGCCCCGCGTTTGGTGCCGGAAACCCCCAACCAAACTGCGGGTCGTCTGATGGCCGAGCAATGGTTGGTCATCATGCGCAGTTGGTTCAAGGACGGCGCGCAATTTGTGGGGCACCTTCAAGGCTTGGATCTTGCCGGACCGCGCGGGGAAAATAAATTCCCGGCAGCCCCATGGACTCAACGGCCTTTGTGCGGCCCGTTTGCGTTAGCGCATCATTTGGCTCCACTGCTGCCCAGGGGAGGTGTCCAACCCAGCCCTAAGGATAGGCTGAATAACCTAAACGGCCTCGGCGTGCCCGCGAGCGATATTCAAATTGAGCGATTCGAAAAAATTCTG
>DQLO01000197.1 GCA_015660155.1 Verrucomicrobiota bacterium | reverse complement strand
GCCAGCTTGCACATCAAGACTCGTCCAAGCCTCCACCGCCGTGCCGCCCCAACTCGAATGTACGATGCCCACCGGCACGTTTAATTTCTGATGCAACGCGCGCGCGAAAAAATACGCTGTGCCGGAAAACCCGTTTACCGTTTCTGGCGAACACACCGCCCACGTGCCGGCGCAATCTGTTTGCGGCTCAAGATTTGCTCGGCGTTGCGTGGTGAACATCCGAATGGCCGGAAACTTCGCCGCCGCCTTTTCCTGTGCTGCATCGCGACAACGCCCCACCGTCATCGCCATGTTCGATTGCCCCGAGGCCAACCAAACCTCACCCACAAGCACGTCCTTTATAATAAGTGTGTTGTTGCCCTTCACCGTCAGCGAGCCCTTCACGGTGGCATCATTGATGGCATCCAGTCGCACCATCCATTTGCCGTGTTTACCAGCGGTGGCGGTTTTCGTTTGGCCGGCGAATTGCACTGTCACTTTTTCGCCCGAATCCGCCCAGCCCCACACGGGAGACACGGCCCCGCGCTGCAAAACCATATGGTCGCTGAAAATCGCTGGGAGTTTCACATCCGCCCGCAGATTAATAGCAGCTACTAAACCCAACAAAACTCCAATCACTTTCATTTCGAAAAATTCTCTTTCTTTATTTTCTTTGGCCTGCCGCCCAGTTTTCCATTGAGGCGGCTGGCCTTTTTCTTTTTCTCGGAAGTAATGCTGCCCAAATGTGCGGCCACTTCCTCGGTGCTAATGTCTTTGTTGCAATGTGGGCACTTCATTATGATTGTTCTCTACTTAATGGTTTCCATTCCAACCCAGCGGCCCGCTCCAACGTTATTCCCCTGATAAGCCAATCAAGGGTGCTGGAAAAAGAGAATGTACCGTGGTCATAAAAAGGCAAGCGGCTAACGGCTAAACATCGCAAACCATTGCCGCGTGACGGAGGGCGGCCACGGGGTCTTCCCAAGTGGGGATGAATTCCTGCGCGACGAATCCCTTGTAGCCGGTGGCCACGATGGCGCGCATCACGGCGGGGTAATTGATTTCCTGCGTGTCGTCCAACTCGGCGCGGCCGGGATTGCCGGCGGTGTGATAATGGCCGATGAGATTTTTGTACTGGCCGATGCGCCGGATGACATCGCCGTTCATAATTTGCACGTGGTACACATCGAAGAGCAGTTTCATGCGCGGCGAATCGACCTTGCGAATCATCTCCACGCAATGGTCCACGTCATCGCCAAAGTAGCCCGGGTGCCCCTTCATCGGATGACTGTCATCGCGCGTGTTGAGGTGCTCGAGCACGAGCGTGATTTTCTTTTTCTCGGCGTATGGGATCACCGCCTTCCAAGCGTCCACGCAATTCTTTGAGCCCGCCGCATCGGAAAGCCCTTTGCCGCGCATACCGGTGAAGGTGATGACACTCTTCGTGCCAATCTTTGCCGCGAGGTCGATGCTTTTCTTGAGGGTTTCGATTACGAACGCGCGATTGTCCGCAACGCACGGGCCTTTCTTAAACCCATGGCTGCCCACCAGCGAAATCTTCAAACCCATTTTGCGAATGGCCGGATAATCCTCCGCCGACACCCCCTCCATCGCCTCGAGCCCAATGGCCTTGCAATGCTTGGCCAGCTCCAGCCCCGGCATCGGCTTGAAGCACCACCCCATCACCGACTGCCGAATGCGGCCCTTGGTGATTTTGAAATTGGGATCCACTTCCCCGTCGGCATTGGCGTGGGCAGGAGTAGTAACTGTGGCCGCCAGCCCGAGGGCTCCGGCCTTGAAAGCATCGCGTCGTGTGATGTGCATGCGCCGATTGTGCAGCGTTGCGGGCCAAGCGCAAGTTAATCACGTGAATCAATTGCTCTTGCTAG
Organism: Verrucomicrobiota bacterium; assembly: GCA_015660155.1. Taxonomy (GTDB): domain Bacteria; phylum Verrucomicrobiota; class Verrucomicrobiia; order Limisphaerales; family UBA1100; genus JACNJL01. Next base: position 1,406 of record DQLO01000197.1, on the reverse strand, counting down.
TTTTGAATAGCGGCGCACGCTGGGCGCGTCACAACAGAGGACACAAATAAATCATGAAAAAATCCATTATCATATTAGCTGCGGGAGCACTGCTTACCGTGGGTTGTCAAACCAACACCGGCAGAGGTGCTGGCATCGGAGCGGCTGCGGGTGCTATCTTCGGGGGCGTCGTCGGCCATCAATCCGGCAAAGGACTCGAAGGCGCGGCCATTGGAGCCGCTGCTGGGGGTGCAGTTGGCGCAGCGGTGGGGGCTTCAAAAGATGCCGAGGAGCGCAACAACCCAACGCCTTAGCCATAAAGTTTTGGCACCAAAAAAGCAAAGCCGCCCGAGGGCGGCTTTTTTTTGCGCGATTCTAGCACGACTCACTTCACTTCAAAAACCGCTTTGCCGTTCAGCTCGCCAGCCCACACTGCACCTTTGACGAGGGTGCCGCCTTTGCGTTTATTGGTGTAGCCGAGCTCGAGGGTATATTTTCCGGGCTTAACAATCATTGGCAATCGCAGGCCGTAGCCGATGGCTTTCATTTCGCCGACGTCCACGGACAGAAAATGATGCTTCGCCAGCTTGCCGGCACCGGGATTGCCTAAATTGATGGGCAACTGTTTTCCGTCCGGGCCAATGAAGCGATAAGTGAGGGCTTGATCCGGCAGGAAATTCAACACGTGCGTCGCCGTCTTGCCGGTGTTCCGCACGAGCACGTAGGCCGTGGCATTGGCGAGCGCCTTCACGGGGCGACCTTTCACGTTGACCTTTTGCGCGCGCAAATTGCTTGTCTCCACAATCGCGCCGAGTTGCAAATCGCCAACGGGCTTCGACCACGCGATGGAATTCAGCGCCTTCATCTTGGCTTCCACCTTGGGCAATTCCTTGAGCCTTTGATAATCAGTGGGGAAGCTCGCCCAGTACACGCCCTTCTCTTCCTTGTCCGGATACAAAATCCAAACGCCCTCCTGTCCTTTGCGATGTTTGATGTCCGTACTCAACGCAAACGGCGCGGGCCCGGGCCACATCACTTTCACTTCCTTGAGCGTCTTGGGGCCTTTGAGCACTTTGCTGACTTTAATCGCGCCCACATCGTAAGTGCGATTGTGCCGCTCGATGCCGTCCACGATGCGGTCGATCTTGCCGACTACCACGTACGTGGCACCGGCGAGGCGCAGCTCAAGTGGCACATACATCCAACTGGCTTGCGCGTGAGGAACCGCCAGCCAACCGGCCAGCGCGATGAGGGGGAACAGAATTTTTTTCATAGTGTTTAGACGTGATTGTAATTTTGAAACTCCGTTATTTCTTTGGCTTCTTTTTTCCATAAGGCCACGGTTTGGCAAGCGCTTTCACCGCCCACGCCTCCCACGCGTTGGCCATCGCTTGCGTGCGCTGGGGTTGCTTGGCGGCGAGGTTGTT
>DQLO01000052.1 GCA_015660155.1 Verrucomicrobiota bacterium | reverse complement strand
TACTTGAAAAACTTGGTGGTGATGGGCCTTTCCCGCTCGATGGTCACGCGTTCTTCTAACGGATAAGGCCAGGCAAACCGAATGCCAGATTTGAACACATCCTCGGGAGTAATCTCGCGCGCCTTGCCAAAGCGCAGAATAATGACACCCTCTTTCTTGCCTTCCACCGTAGAGGTGTTAGAGAAAATCAGATAAACCACCAGCACGGTGATCACCAACTTGAGAATGGTGAAGCTGCTCTGCAGTGCCTCATCCATCGCGCGAGAACCGGCTTCATTCCCCAGATCGAGGTCGGCCGGTTCGTTGGTTTTTTTCTCCGGGTCGCTCATTGTTGGGGGGCAGTTTTACTTTCCGAATTATCCGGAAGCTTGGTTTCCTTGAGTAGAAATTTTCCGCGCAATGGTTGCAGGAAAGGAAAATTCTCGTCAAGAAAGAGGGTCGTCTCCTTTTTCAGAACCGCCTCCATTGCATTGAGTTCAATGAGGAATGCCGCCAGATCAGCGTCTTTCTCCTCCAGCTCGGAAAATATTTCCGCCTCATCAGCGCTGGCCTTGGCGGCGATAATATCCGCCTGTGCCTTGGCTTCCTTGAGCGCGCTCATCCTGGCGTTTTCGGCGGAGGTGCGAATGCGCAACGCTTCGTCCTGAGCATTCTTCATGTTCGTCGCCGCTTCATCGTTCCATTGGGTTACCATGGAGTTCAGAGTCACCTGAACGCTGTGCTCGGTGATGCCTACCCGACGGATGCCTACAAACATCAGCTCAACTCCCATTTCTTCCGCCTTGGGTTTCACGTTACTCAATATAGCTGCTTCCAGATTTTCGAATGTGTGCCCTTTCTTTTGCTCCCCTTCCTGCTCCTTTTCTCCCTCATGAAGGGTCTTGGCGGTGACGATTAAATTTTCTTTATCGCCGAATACGGATGTCACCGCGCCGTCGAGTGCCTGTCGTAAAATAGTCTCAACGGAAGACCGGCGGGCCGCAGCGGAATTGCCTTTTGCTTTCTCAATAAAAGTCTTGGGATTGTCCTGAATGCGCCAGCCCAGATAAGGCTGCACTACCAAGCTGCTGTCGCCCGTGCTGATCTGGCCATACTGGGTGGTTAACAAATGAATACGCCGATCGAAAGTGTAAACCTCTTGAATCGGCCAGGGCCAACGGAGCTGCAGTCCGGGTTCCTGAATAGCGTCGGCACGCTTGCCGAATGTTTCTACAAACACGACCTGATCCTGCCGCACCTGAAAGGTGAACATATACGAGCCGAAGATCAGCAGCAGCAGCGCAAAGATGATTATGTTAACAATTTTTTTCATAATGTAATTTACAGGTTATTTGTTTCCGCCGGCGGGTGGCACTTTCACATCCAGCATGCCGCGCCGGATGGTTTCCTTCAGATCAATATCTGCTGAAATATCAGCATTTTTTACGGCTACAATATATTTTCGAGTGTCGACGAGAGAACGCTTAACCGCACGGGTATACAGCCACAGGGAAAACAACCGAGGGGCGCGGCGGAAGGGTTCGTTTTGTTGCCGGCTCAATTCCAACCGGGACTGTGCCACTTTGAGTTTCACTTTTGCATCGCTAATCGCGGTGGCGAGGAGGGTTTGCACCTCGTTGGTTTTCATGGATTGCTCCCGGCGCGCCGCGTTTCTGGCGAGCGCCTTGCCGGTCTCCTGCGTGATGTTGGCCATGATGGCGCGCTCGAATACTGCGGCCACCGGATCGGGCTGCATGGTTTCTTTCTTATTCGGATCACCGCTCATATCCTCCTTCATGCCCTGCATCATCATGGGGGATTCAGCCGGTGGGCGCAGATCTGCCATGCCCACAAACAGGATTTCCACGCCGAGCGCGCGGGCATCGGTCAACTCCTGAAGTTCCCGTTTCACATCTTCCATCGCCTGATTGCGGCCGGTGCGCATCAGCGTTTTCATGTCCTTGCTGATGAAATAGCGTGACACCACGCGATGCGCCAATTCCTCGATCACTGCCTCCGGGTCGGAATAACGGAGCCAGCCATCCTCCAGACCTTTGCGATTTTTATTGGAAGTTCCATGAATCCGATAATGGACGGGGATGCTGGGCACAATTACGTTTTCATCGACGCCCGGTTTGCCGCTTCCGGTGGGAAAAAATATTTTTCCTTTTCCGACGCCGTTCTGATTTCCGTTCAGTTCGCTGTCGTAATTTTTGCCGCTGGGTTTGAGCCATAGGCGCGCTCGGTTTACCACATCGGGATCATCATCCGCCTCCAAGCCCACATAAAAACTATGGACCTGATTGGGATGGAAGCGCTCCACTTCGGCGAAGGGCCAGGGCATTTTAAAATGAATCCCCGATCCCAGCCACTGGGCCGAGCTGCTGTCGGCCAACAGGTTTTGCAGACGCCCACGCTCGGATGGCCCGATGGTCACCACGCTGGTGGACAGCCAGAAAATTATGATCTGAATTCCAATCAACACGCCGAGGCGTTCGCGCAAAAATTGATAGCCCCAGGTTTCGGAAACTTTGAATCCAAACTGATAGTCGAGTACTTTGCCCGCCGTGGCAAACAGGTTTTCCGGCTTGGCGATCAGCCCGATCAGGCGGCTCCGGTAAAGCAACCGCCCCTCACGCCCGGCCACTCGCGGGCGGTAAATCTCGAAGATCATGCTCAGCAAATTTTCCACCGCCAACACCGCCAACAGGCAGGCCAACACAATTCCCACCCAGAGATCCACGCGCTGCTCCTTGAAGCTCACGGCCAAAACCGCGGCCAACACGATGAATAAATAGGCAGTGAACAGAATGAAATCTGAACTCGGCTGCAACAACCGGTCGTTCTGAAGTCGCGCCAGATTGGAGGCAAACTGACCGCGCATGAAGAGGATCACTGCCAAAAGCGCCGCCCCGGCCAGACCAAGATATTGATGCTCCACCAGTATCGGCACCGTTTGGGTTTCCAACCCCTCCAACACCATCGCAATTTTACTGAAGCCAAGATAGTA
>DQLO01000160.1 GCA_015660155.1 Verrucomicrobiota bacterium | reverse complement strand
GGCGGCGGACAATTCGACGTTTCCCAAAGGGGTGAATTATCTCTTTGTGTTTTTCTTTTTCAACTTCGTCTCGTGCATGATCGTGATGGATAGCCCCATCATTTTGTACGCGGAAAGTTTGGGCGCCAGCGCGACGGTCATCGGACTCATCGCGGGCATCACGCCGTTGATGGTGATTTTCCAAATCCCCGCCGCCGATCACGTGGGCCGCTTTGGTTACAAGCGCTCGATCACGGTGGGCTGGACGTTGCGGTTGGTTTTTATTTTGCCGTTGGTGGCCGTGCCGTTGCTGGACGGGCGCATTAATGCGCAGAGTCAGTTGGCGCTAATTATTGCCGCGCTCTTTTGTTTCAACCTCATTCGCGGCATCGCAAGCACGGCGTGGTTTCCGTGGATCACCGGCATCATTCCCGAACGCGTGCGCGGGCGTTATCTCACGCGTGAATCGGCGGCCAACAACATCGGCAGTTTTATAGCGCTGATGCTGGCGGCGATGTATCTCGGGCGCGCCGCGGAACCGCATCAGTTTGCGGGGCTCTTCGCCTTTAGCCTGTTGATGGGCTTGGCGAGTTTGTGGTTCATCCATCGCGTGCCCGATGCGCCCGTTGCCGAAGAGGATGCCCAAAGCAAACAACCGGTGAAGTGGCGCGAAATCATCCGGAATCAGCCGTTTCGAAAACTGTTGTGGGTGAGTTTTATCTGGGCGATTTTTATGGGCGGACTGCTCGGGTTCATCGTGAAATTTCTCAAGACCGGGGAAGGCGCGCTTCCGGATGACCGCGTACTCTATGCAAGTGCCGCCAAGTTTGTGGGCGGCTTGATCACGCTTTGGTTTTTGTATTCGCGACTGGATCGGCTCGGCAGCCGGCCGCTGATGTTTCTCGCGCTCGGCATTTTGGGATTGGTGATGGCAATCTGGATTGGCATGAGCGGCGGCCAAATCCCCGTGCGCTTTGATTGGGTGTGCGGCGTGTACTTCGTGATGGGCTTCGGCTTCTGCACATTTTATATGAGCCTCACCAAGCTCGCGATGGCCACCGTGCCCGAGCTGGGCAAGAGCCATTTCTTCGCGCTCTACTCGGTGGTTGGCAGCCTCGCCATCGGCATTTTTCCAATCCTCTGGGGCATCCTCATCGACGCGCTCACCGGCGTGAAAGTGAACTGGCTCGGCCTCGAGTGGAACCAGTTCAGCATTTATTTCGCCGCGTTGCTCGTGGTGCTGTTCGCCACCGCCGTGCAAGTGCTGCGCGTGGAAGAAAAGAAAGCCGCGCGCCTGAACGAGTTGGTTTCCGATTTGCTGAGGAACAATCCGCTGCGGGAATGGATGAGGAGATAGAGGAGAATAGGGAGTCCCGCGAATTACTCAACCAAAACACTCGTCCCCACGCGCACCAATTTCAGCAACCGTTCCGCGTTCCAATTTGCCAACCGGAAGCAACCGAGCGATGTGGTGCGGCCAATTTTTTCCGGGTCGGGCGAGCCGTGGATTCCGTAGCCGGGTTGGTTGAGGCTGAACCACGCGGTGCCGATGGGATTGTTCGGCCCAGGCGGAATATTGAGCGATCCACTGCCGGCGAGGGCTTCGGGGGTGTTGGGGAAGCGTGCGGGATTAAATGTATAATTGGCCGGATGCGCTACCGCCGTGATGGCCAGCCGCCCGACAGGCCGATTCTCCACGCGCGTGGCGATGGAGCAGGGAAACTGCGCCACGAGATTGGTGCTGCTGTCGTACACGCGCAGCGTCTTGGCGCGGAGCTGAATGTGAATCAGCGCGCCCACGCCCGCCATCGTATCGGCACCGGCGGTGTTGGGCACCTTCACGGCGGTGCCCGCGCGCACGCCGGGCCAATGCACCAGCGGATTTATTTTTTGCAAATAACGCGGCGAGCAATGGTGTTTCTCAGCGACTAATTCCAGCAGGGTTTCATAATCCAAAATCGGTTGGCGCGATTTTGCAGTCCACGTTTTGCCCAACGGCAGGGGACGTGCGAGGTCGTTGGTGGAAACGGTGTACTGCGCAAACACCGGCGCGCGCAAGGTGAGGGCGCGGCGGGTGCGGGCATCGATGCGGCCGCTGATGGGCAGCCGTTGCTGTTGTTGGAATGCCGCGATGGCTGCGACGGTTTGTGGGCCGCTCATTCCATCAATGGAGCCGGGCGAAAAGCCGCGCCGATCCAGCGCCACTTGAATTTCCAAATCACGTCCTGCCGCCACTGGGCGCGGGGTGAAATTTACAGTGAGATTAGGCAGCCCCGTTTCGTCAATGCGCGTGAGCCCAATGCGGGCGGCGTCGGTGGCGTTGGTGTACACCCGCACGCCGCGTTGAGAAACCCATTGATTGGTCGTCGGCTGCACGGGCACACGATTACCAATCACGGGCGCGGGTTTGTTGGTCACCGTCACTGCCGGTGCGGGTTTTTTCTCCACCGGTTTCACCGCGAGCGGGCGTTCCTTGGGTGCGGCGACTTGTTGGCGTTTGCCGCCTTGCCACCAGCCGAGTCCCGCGGTGATTGCCATTAACGGCAATGCCCACGCCAAATGATGCCACCACGGGCGCACCGGTGGCGGCGGAAACTGGGAACCAAAACCCTCCATAGCGGGGAAGTAAAGCACAGTGGGGAGGGATACGCGAGGCTGAAGTGAGGGGGGAGGATCCAATTATCAATTTTCAATTTTCGAAAACCATTTGGTGTGTATTTGAAAATTGATAATTGATCATTCCTCGGGCACCACCCAAATTTTCACAATGCCGTTGGCGTCGGCACTGGCG
>DQLO01000327.1 GCA_015660155.1 Verrucomicrobiota bacterium | reverse complement strand
TCGGCCGAGGTCGCGGACAAATGCGGTCGTGGTCGGCCCGCCGAGATCCTCGCCCGCAGCCAATCGGGGCCGGAACACCTCCTCCGCTTCATGAACGCGCGAGCGCATAGCGTCCATTTGCGTAAACCATCCACGAACTGCGGGGAGCATTTTCCGGGCTTCGGCTGGGGTGTAGTGGTTGGAAAACTGCAGTGCCATGGAGCGATCAGGGGAGTTGCTTGAGCACGTCTTGAATGCGCGCTTTCACATCCGGCTCGGTGTCCTCGATGGCGGCGGCTTTCTCAAGAAATTCGCGGGACTTTTTGGGCTGCTTCAATTTCAAATACATTTCGCCAAGGTGCAGGTAAATTTCCGCATCGGCACCTTCGGTGTGCTTCAGCGCCTTAAGCTGCCATTCGAGGGCTTCCTTGGTTTTGCCCTGCTTGTAAAGTGCCCACGCGCGGCTGTCCAGATACGCGCCGTTGTCGGGACTTTCCTTCAGCGCGCGGTCAATGAGCTTGATGGCTTCGTCCAATTTTTCGCCGCGATCGGCCCACATATAGCCGAGGTAATTGAGCGCGGTAGCGTAGTCAGGTTTTTTCTCAATGGACTTGCGGAAATATTTTTCAGCATCCTTGAAGTTACCCGCGCGCTCGGCGGTGGTGCCCATCTGAAAATAAAGAATGTGGTTGAGGCGCGTGGGGTCGGCATTCTTGGCGATGGTTTCAGCACGGCGCAAATCCTCCAGCGCCTGGTTGAAGTCGCGTTTTTCCAGAGAAATCATCGCGGCGAAATATGCCTGCAAAAAATTGGGTCGGAATTTTCGCTTGGCCAAATCGAGCACCTTTCGCGCCTCATCGGTTTTCTCATCCGAAAGCAGCGCCGAAACCAAATCAAAATAGAGCTGTTCAATGCGCGAGTTGAGCTTGATCGCCTCGCGGTAATGCTTCGCGGCGGTGGCGTATTCATCCTCATCCATCGCCAGAGCGGCCAGAAGTTGATGAGCACGCCAGACGCGGGGATTCTTTTTCAAGATCGCCTCAAGGTGCATCCGTCCTTCTTTCAGTTTGCCGGCCACGATCAAATCCTGCGCCAGTTGCATCAGCACTGCGGGGTTGCCCGGCAATGCCTTGAGCAGCGCCTCCATCACGGCCGCCGCCTCTTTGCGGGCATCGATCATCCGATAACCGCGGCCGATTTGTTCGATCATCAACGGCACCTCGGGTTTGCTCGCCCACGCGGCATCGAGCAACTTGCGAATGCGCGGCTTGAAATCTTCGGTGGCCGTCTTGTCCAATTCGAGATAACCGGCCGCCATCAGTGCCAGTTCCACTTGGTATGCGGTGTTGGGTTCTTTTTGTTTGAATGCCTGATCAAGAGTCTTGCGAATTTGCGGCAAGCGCTTGGCGCCGCCTTTCATTTCTTTTTCGTAAACTTGGATTAATGTTTTATAACCAAGGATGGATTCGGGCGCCATTCGGATGGCGCCTTCCGCAGCGATGCGGGCGAGATCCAGTTTCCCCTTTTGCGCGTAAGCTACCGAAAGCAGCGCGTGCATTTTGGCGGGCGCTTTCGGGTTGGCGGTGGCCTTCACCAACAGCGCCAACACTTTGTCGAATTGCTTTTGCGCCAGCAACATTCGCACCACCTCCAGCACGATCTTTTCGTTGGTGGGATCCGCCAGCGCGGCTTGTTCAAATTCCTCCAAAGCCTCGGCGCGTTGGCCACGCTCCATCGCGGCCGTGGCAGCAGCGTAATGAGCCATCGAACGAATCCGGCGCTCGATGGCCGCATCCTCGGCAATGCGTTCGGCTTCGGGATCAGGCTTTGCTTCGGGCGGCGCGGGTGCGATCACCGGCTGTTCGCCCGTCGGATTGGCGGATTCTTCGTTGGGAACCGCGCCGGGCCCGGCGCAGGCTGCGAGCACAAGACTGCCCGCGAAGACCATGAACTGGTTTCGAATCGTCATTTTCATAAGACCCCTTTCGTTGGGGCACACCCGGGGGCGGGCGAATCGCAAGCGTGCAGGCCTTAGCCTACTTCAGCCACTTGCGCTTCTTGTGACGGTTGGCCCGTGAGGCCTTGCGCCGCTTGTGCTTGTTGATCTTGGCTTTCCGTCGTTTTTTTAACGATCCCATACTTTTTCTTTACTCATCTTCTCTGTGAGAGGGTTTAGTATACCACTTTATTCAGTGGGTATTCAATGATTCCTTCTGCGCCGGCGGCTTTAAGGCTGGGGATGATTTCGCGAGCCACGTGTTCCTCGATCACCGTGTCCACTGCCACCCAGCCGGTTTGGCTGAGTTCGTTCACGGTGGGGTTCCGTAGCGCGGGCAATTTTTTCAAAACTTTCGTGAGATCGGCTTGCTTGATGTTCAGCTTCAAACCCACCATCGCCTCGGCATCCAACGCGCCCCGCAGGAGCATCGCCATCGTCTCGATCTTCTGCCGCTTCCATTTGTTTTTCCAAGCGTCTTTGTTCGCAATCAACCGCGGCGTGCTGCTCATCAATTCCTCCACGATCCGCAGATTGTTCGCGCGCAGGCTGCTGCCGGTTTCTGTCACCTCCACGATGGCGTCCACCAATTCGTGCGCCTTCACTTCGGTAGCCCCCCAGGAAAATTCCACTTCGGCTTTTACGCCGTTCTTTTTCAACCAACGCTTGGTGATCCCCACCACTTCCGTGGCGATGCGTTTGCCTTCCAGATCCTTGACTGATTTGATTTTAGATTTCTCCGGCACGGCCAACACCCAACGCGCCGGTCGACGCGTGGCTTTGCTAAACAAAAACTCACCCACCTCGTGCACCTTGGAATTGTTTTCTTCAATCCAATCCAGCCCCGTGATGCCGCAATCGAGATAGCCGCGCTCCACGTACACGCTCATTTCCTGCGCGCGGATGGTGCGAATATTCAGCTCGTCATCGTCCACCGTGGGGATATACGAGCGGCTGCTCACATTTACGTTCCAGCCCGCCTTGGCCAGTTTCTCCACCGTGGCATCCTGTAGGCTGCCCTTGGGCAAACCGAACTTCAAAATTTTGTTTTTGCTGCTTTTACTCATCCAACGATTGCCGAGCTTGCACTTTTTCTTTCGGCCGGGAATAACGCTTGGAAGACTCCTCCACGCGTGTGGACGGGTTGATCTGCCACCGTCGCCGCGGAAAAGCGATCTTTTTCTTTGAATTCTTGGCCGGATTTTTCATCGCCCCACCCTCATCGTGCGCCGCCCGCGCAGCGCGATTTCGCCTCGCGCAATCGCCCCAATCGCCTCCGGATAAAGCCGATGCTCCGCGCTGTGGATGCGCTCGTGCAAAATCTCCGGTGTGTCATCATCCAGCACCGGCACCGTTTCCTGCGCGATGATCGCGCCGTTGTCCACCCCTTGATCCACAAAATGCACCGTCGCCCCCGTCACCTTCACCCCGTGATCCAGTGCCTGTTTCCAAGCCTCCAACCCCGGAAACGCCGGCAACAGCGACGGATGCACATTCACCACGCGCCCCTCGAACGCCCGCAGAAATTCGCCCTTCAAAATCCGCATGAACCCCGCCAACACCACCAAATCCACCTCCGCATCATTCAGCGCCTTTATATAAGCAGCCTCCGCCGCTTCATCGAGTTTCGTGCGAAACTTTCCCGGCGCAATGTGCGCGCAAGCCACCCCCGCCTCGTTCGCCCGCTGCAAAATCGCCGCCCCCTCCACATCACTCAAAACTACCGCCACACTCGCCGGCAGCGTTCCATCTTGGCACGCCCCCGCAATCGCCACAAAATTCGAACCTTCGCCCGAACCCAGAACGCCCAATCGGAATGAAACAGAATCCGTCATAAAACAAAAGCTTACCCAAGCCCGCACCCCTCCGCAAACCCATTTCCCAAAGCTAATGGAATTTTCAATAATCAAGTTTCAAAGAATCCCCAACCCCCCAATTCGATCATTGGAACTTGATCATTCCTTGATAGTTGAAAATTGAGAATTGATCATTTCCCATCCCCCTCCTACGCTTCGCAGATGAAATCCACTCTCTTGGGCCGGGCGGCGTTGGCTTTGCTGGCCGGCCAATTTATTTTTCCTGGATCGATTCAAGCCGATGAAATTCTGCCGCCGGGGCAACGGCCAAAGCCGCTTGGGGTGCACGCGTTGGTGGGCGGTCGGGTCATCGTCAAGCCGGGCACGGTGTTAGATGGGGCGACAATCATTATTCGCAAAGGGCGCATCCAAGCCGTGCTGCCCAAGGGGCAAGCGGGGGTTCCCGCCGACGCGCGCATTTGGGATTTGAAAGGCAAAACAATCTACGCCGGTTTCATCGATGCTTATCTTTCGTTGGGCAAGGACAAGGCCAAGCCGATTTCCAATCGTTGGACCGTACCCATCGATGCCCGCGCGGGGGTGAGCTTCACCGGCGTGCCCACCACTAAAACTGATATGGGACGCAAAGGGCCCGGCTACGAAATCGCCGGCGTGCGTCCGGAGTATCGTGTGGCTGCAGAGTTTTCGCCCGACGCCAAGGAGTTGACCGCCCTGCGCGCATTAGGCTTTACGGCCGCCAACGTGATTCCCACCGAAGGCATTTATCGCGGCACCGGCACGTTGGCGTTGCTCGGCGAGGGTAATCCCAATCAACTCATCTTGCGGCCGGACACCGTTCAGCATCTCGCATTTTCCACCACCGGCGACCGCGCCGAGGGTTATCCTAATTCTCTGATGGGTGCCATCGCCGTCATTCGCCAAACGGTTTTTGATGCGCGGCATTATTACGCGATGCAAACTTGGCACAAAGCGCATCCCGCCGATGCGCGCCCTGAATACAATCCCTCGCTCGAAGCCCTGCGCCCCGTGCTGGCGAAGGCCAATCCACAGCGCATCATCATCGAACCCGGCAGTGTTTTAATGCTAAACCGCGCCCAAGTGCTTGCTGCCGAATTAGGTTTCACCCCCATCCTCGTCGCCACCGGCCAGGAATGGCGACGGCCACAATTGATGAAACAAATCAAAACGCCGTTCATTGTGCCCGTGGTGTTCCCGGCGATCCCCGAACTGCCCGAGGAGGATGATTGGAATCAGGTTTCGCTCGATCAACTGCGCGGCTGGGATTGGGCATCGGAAATCCCCGCCCTGCTCCAACGCGACCACGCCATCGCCCTCACCACCCACGGCCTGAGCGATCGCAAGGTGTTTCGCAAAAACATCGCGCGCGCCATCGAGCGTGGCCTCAAAGAGGACGAAGCCCTCGCCGCGCTCACCACCGAACCCGCGCGATTGATGGGCGCTGAAAAACAAATCGGCACGATTGAAAAAGGCAAGCTCGCCAACCTCACCATCGTGAACGGCGATAGCTGGTTTAAGCCGGAAAATGAAATCGACTCTGTTTGGATCGAAGGCCGCCGTTTTGAAAACCATTCAACCAAGTCTGACAAAGATGAGCAGGAAAAACAGGATGGGAAGAATGGGGACGACGCCAAACCCACTCCGCGCATTGCCAAATCGCCGGATGCATTTCGCGGTCCGTTGATGTCGCCCAAGAATGTGATTATTCAGAACGCGACGATTTGGACGTGCGGGCCCGAAGGCGTGATCACCAACGGCTCCATCCGCATCGCCAATGGCCGCATCGTCGAGGTGGGGCGCACGCTGTCTCCGCCAGAATCCTTCGACGGCATCGTGATTGGCGCGAAGGGGATGCACGTCACGCCCGGCCTCATTGATTGCCACAGCCACAGTATGATTCTCGGCGGCGTCAACGAAGGCACGCTGCCTTCCACCGCGATGGTACGCATCGGTGATGTGGTGAACTCCGAGACGGGCAACATTTATCGCCAACTCGCCGGAGGACTCACCACGGCGAATTTGTTGCACGGCTCGGCCAATCCCATTGGCGGTCAAAACCAAGTCATCAAGCTCCGCCACGGCGCGACGCCGGACGGGTTGAAATTTGCCAACGCACCGCCGGGCATCAAGTTCGCCCTCGGCGAAAATGTGAAGCAATCTAACTGGGGCGACGATAAGACCACGCGCTTCCCGCAAACACGAATGGGCGTGAAAACATTTTTCAACAATCGCTTCACCGCCGCCCGCCAATATCTTGCCGATCAACTACGCGAGGATGTTGCGCCCATGCGCCGCAATCTTGAACTCGAAGCCATCGGCGAAATCATCAACGGCAAGCGACTCATTCACTGCCATTCGTATCGGCAGGACGAGATGCTAATTTTTATGCGCACGATGGAACGCTTCGGCGTCAAAATCGGAACGTTGCAGCACGTTTTGGAGGGCTACAAAATCGCCGATGAAATCGCCGCGCACGGCGCGGGTGCTTCCGCTTTCAGTGATTGGTGGGCGTACAAATTTGAAGT
>DQLO01000027.1 GCA_015660155.1 Verrucomicrobiota bacterium | reverse complement strand
TGGAACAGATCGCCGTGCAGAAACTGGAAGGTCAACAGTTGATAGACATGACCCTGTTTCAAGAATTCCGGATACAGCGCGAGGTTTGGGTAAAACCCTTTTACTGTGTACTGCAAAATAAAGCAGAGCACGTTGACAATGATGAGCCATCCCCACATTGGGGTTCCGCCGCGCGTGGTTTCCGGTTGCCAATCCGGCTCGCGCATGTATGACCTGTCATCAAGCACGCGTTACTTTAACGCAGCCAGCTCGGTTTGCACCAGTTCAATCAGCGGTTTGAAGGCCTCGGTGTCGAAGCTGAAGGGCGCCCCAGCCGCTTGAAAGAGTTCCGGCAATGGCCGCGAGCCGCCGAGTGCGAGAGCATTTTTGTAGTCGGCCAGTGCTTTGGCGCGGTCGCTTTTGCTGTTTTTCCAAACCCACAACGCGCCAAGCTGCGCGATGCCGTACTCGATGTAATAAAACGGGATGAGAAAAATATGCAGCTGCCGATGCCAGAGTTTGGTGTGGGACTGCTCGTGGCCGGTCCAGTCGAGGTCGCCGCCGAAGCGCGCGCGCAGTTCCATCCATTGGGCATCGCGCTCGTCGCGGGTGTGGTCGGGGTGCGTGTAAATCCAATGTTGAAAAGCATCGACCGTGGCAATCCACGGGAAAATTGAAATGATGCCTTCGAGGTGTTCGCGCCGCGCGCGGGTGGCTTCTTCCTCACCGTAAAATTCCTCGAGGTGTTCGTTGCCAATCAGCTCCATGCTCATCGAGGCCACTTCGCAAAATTCCAGCGGCGCGTGCTGATAATGGTGGATGTCTTCGTCCTGTGCGGCAAGCGTATGAAAGGCGTGACCGGCCTCGTGGAGAAGCGTTTCCACATCGCGCTGGATGCCCACCGCGTTCATAAAAATAAACGGCAACCGCGCCTCGGGCAGACTGCTTTGATAACCGCCGGGCGCTTTGCCTTTACGATTGGCGAGATCGAGCAATTTATGATCGCGCATGGTTTGGAAGCCACCGGCCAATTCGTCGTCGACGTGATCGAAAATATTTTTTGCGCGCGCGACCATATCATCCACTTCCGTAAACGGCTTAAGCGGCGGCCGTCCGAGCGGATCCACGCCGGTATCCCACGGACGCAGCGCATCGAGCTGCATCGCTTCGCGCCGTTCGGCGAGCAGTTGATTGTAAAGCGGCATCACCAACGTCTCGACGGCTTCGTGGAATTTGAAGCAATCGTCCGGCTGATAATCAAAGCGACCTTTGGAGATGTGCTTGAACTCGCGGTAATCCTTGAAGCCCGCGTTGGCGGCAATTTGCACGCGCAGCGCCATCAGTTTTTCAAACTGCTCATCGCACGCATCGGCCACTTCGAGGCGTTTGTTGGCGACAAGTTCCCACGCTTCCTGCCGCAACGCGCGGTCGTTTTCCTGCAAGTAAACGCCCATTTGGACGAGCGTTTTTTCCTCGCCCTGAAAATCAACCGTCAGCGCGCCCATCATTTCCTGATATTCCTGGCCGAGCTTGGTCTCCTGCGTTTCCAGCGGCACGTTTTCCTCGCGGAACAATTCCACGTACGACGCCCAATCGCGATCAAGCACCTCGTAGCGCGCCTCGGGCAAATTGCCGCGCTGCGGATGTTCCACAAACAGTTTGGACAACTGAAAAAATTGCTCCTTCATCCCCGGCTCAATGTTTTCCACGAAATCAAGATAGCCCTTCTTGGCCTCATCATTCGAAGAGTGGCAGGTCATCGCGATGTATCGGCGTGAGCCTTCCTCATCGAGAATCGCGCTCAACTCGCTTACCTCCAAAATCCACGCCTCAAGATCCGCCACCGATTCGCATTCAGTGATGCGTTCGGCGAGTTGAGCAAAAAACGGCTCGATGGCTTTCCAGTTATCGAGCTTGAGATCGGCCGGCACGAAGGTGCGCGGCTTGTACGGGGCGAGTTTTCCAAACGGCAATAATTCCATGCGCGGGACGATGGCAAAATACCGCGAGGTTGCGAGCCCAAAATCCTTCCGACTCAGTCGAGGCCGTACTTCTCCAACCAACTCTGCGGCAGCGTGCCGAAGGAAAGCAGCCAATCGTTGAACTTTTTGAGGCTCCAGCCGCGGCCTTCGATGAGTCGCTTGTACAGGCGCGCGTTTTCCAAACGACCGAGCCAGTAGCTCATCGGCACGGCGGGCGAGCTGGTGTACCAGTTTACATCCGCCTCGGCGCGGGCTTTGGTGAAGCCGATGTGCCGCTGCAAATGTTTCACACCTTGCTCGTAAGTGTAGCGGCCCGACTGCAAACGCAAATCCACAAGAATGCGATGGACGCGCCAGAGGGCATCGTGGAGTTGGATGATGTGCGTCCACGGAGATTTATCAATTTTCAGATCGGTCATCATCTGCTCACACCAAAGCGTCCAGCCTTCGTAAAAAACCGCGTGCGCGAACAGCGGCCGCCATTTGCGGGCGTGGGTGTTGGCGGTGACGAATTGCAGGTGATGTCCCGGATACGCCTCGTGCGCGGAGGTCAGCGAAATCCCAAAGTGCTGCTGCACCTCGGCCAATTTATCCGCCGCGTTTGTTTTGGTGAGGCTCAAGTCGTTCACCCAAAAAATTCCGCGCTGACGTTTCTCGAATGGCCCCGGCGAGGAATACGCCGCCGTCGGATACAAATGCCGCATAAACTCCGGCACCAATCGCACCTGCAATTCGTCGCCCTTCGGGAACGTCACCGCCTTCGCCGCTTTGAATCCTTTGGCCACGTGATTGGTTTCCACGCGATACACGTCCAGCAATTCGCCGTCCGGATTCCATTCCGCCCGCGCCTTTTCGATAATCGCCTGCGCCGATTTGCCTTTGCCATACTTTGCGCAGGCAGCTTTCAACAACCCGCCAATCCGCTCCGCCTCCGCCAAGGCCACCGCCTCCACTTGTCCGAGCGTGTAATCCAACCCCAATTCATCCCGCACGCGCCGTTGCAAACGTTCCGCGCCAAGCGCAAACGAATTGCGCGGAGCCAACGGCCGCGACATTACCGCATCGTGATAACTCCCCACCGCGCGCTGTGCCGAGGCAATCAACTTTGCATCCTTCGGCCCCAAAAAAGTTTGCACCGCCTCAAACAACGCCCCCGCGCCCGCGACGGATTGCTGCATGATTTTCCGCCACACGCGCTCCGGACGGTCAATCATCTTGGCCGACCCCGCGAGATACTGCGGAGTTTCCTTCAACAATCCCCGCACATTTCGTTTCGC
>DQLO01000396.1 GCA_015660155.1 Verrucomicrobiota bacterium | reverse complement strand
TGCTTCAATTCCTTTATTTTAGACTCCCGCGAGGGTATGCTCTTCGCCCTGTTGGCGGGCGTGTACGGCGCGGCGCCAACGGCGGAAAAAGAATCATGAACCAAAAAATTTCGGTTTTCATCCTTGCCTACAATTCCGAGACCAATATCGGTTCGGCATTGGAGAGCGTGCAGTGGGCGGACGAGATTGTGGTGATTGATTCGCACAGTACCGATCGCACCGTGGCGATCGCCGAGGAGCACGGGGCGCGGGTGGTGCAGATTGATTTCGAAGGCTTCGGCAAATTGCGCATCGCGGGCATTGAGCACACGACGCACGATTGGATTTTCAGCTTGGACACGGACGAGCGTTGCACGCCGGAGGCGCGGGATGAAATTCTGGAGATCATCAATTCCGACAACGCCGCCGATGCGTACCACACGCCGCGCCGGAATTTTTTTATGGGTCGGCCGATTCGGTTCAGCGGGTTTTATCCGGACTATCGCCAACCGCAACTGTTTCGCCGTGGCAAGATGACCTTCCCGGCTGCGGACCTCGTGCATGAGGGCTACGAGCTGGACGGACGGTTGGCGGAAATGAAATGCGCGATCGAGCAGGAGCCCTTTCACAATCTCTCCGAAGTGCTGGTGAAGGCGAATCGCTACTCCTCGCTCAGCGCGGAAAAACTCGCGCGCAAGGGCCGCCGCACTTCCGGCTTGGGGGCGTTGGTGCACGCGTCGGCGATGTTTTTGAAAATGTATATTCTGAAACTGGGCTTCCTCGATGGACTGCCCGGATTCATTATTGCCTTCAGCAACTTTGAAGGTATTTTTTACAAATACGCGAAACTGGCCGAGCTGAATCGCAAGGGCAAACCGCGTGGCGAATGAAATGGCTGCCCCGAACACATCCATCATCATCAGTACCTACAATCGCCCGGGCGCATTGAGCAAAGTGCTGGCGGGCGTGGCGGGGCAGGTGATGCCGCCGGGGGAGATTGTGTTGGCCGATGATGGTTCCGATGAGCTGACGCGCGCGGTGGTGGAAAAGTTGACCGCGCAAATGCCGGCACCGCTGCGGCATTTTTGGCATAAAGATTCTGGGTTTCGGAAAACTAAAATTCTCAACCAAGCCATTGCCGAGGCGCGCGGCAATTACATCGTGCTGCTCGATGGCGACTGTGTTCCGCATCGCCGATTTGTTGCCGACCACTCCCAACTCGCAGAGCGGGGCTGGTGGGTGCAAGGGCGGCGTAGTTTTATTCGCGAACATTTTTCGCCGAGTTTCCAGCCGAGCCGGTCGGGCTTTTTCAACTGGTGGATGCGCGGCCGGGCGAGTGGATTATTCAAAGGCGTGCGCTGGCCGCTGCCATTTATGCGGCACGACCAAGCCCAGCGCGGCATCATCGGCTGCAACATGGGCATGTGGCGCAAGGATCTCATTGAGGTAAACGGCTTTGATGAAGAATACGAAGGCTGGGGCTTGGAAGATTCCGACTTAGGCAACCGTCTGTACCATTTGGGCCGCCATCGCAAACTCGTTTATGGCCGCGCCATTATTCATCACCTCAACCATCGGGAAATCCCGCGCGATGACCTGCCCTCCAATCACGATCGTCTGTTGACTACGCGCAAGGAGCGCCGCGTGAAATGTGCCCATGGCCTCAACCAGCATCTCAACAACGACTGACCATGCGGATCGTACAAATCGTCCGCCGCTTTGGCCCCGTCGGCGGAATGGAAACCTATGCCTGGCAACTCACCCGCGCGCTCGCGGCCAGCGGGCGAGCGGTGCAAGTGGTGTGCGAAACACAGGAAACCGAAGCAATGCCCGGCGTCACCGTGGAAGCCTTGGGCGGCACCAATCCATTTCCCCGCTGGCGGCATCATCTGCGTTTTAGCCGCAGAGTAGCCGATTACCGGCAACAACATTTCCAACCCGGCGATCTTTGGCACAGCCACGAATTCGTCACCTGCGCCGAGGTGGGCACCTTTCATTCCACCGTCCACGGCGCCGGCGAAACCCGCGCCTGGCACAAGCGCCTCGACCCCACCTGGCACCTCAACCGTTGGCTGGAAAACCGGGTGATGGCTTCGCGCCAGTTAGTGCGAATGGCGGCCGTTTCCAATTTAGTGCGAGAACAACTCCTGCGCGCACATCCAAAGCAAGCGCACAAACTCGCCGCGCACATCTCGCCCGGAGTGGTTCCCGTGGAAAACGCAACCCCAATCCCCACCAAACCTATCCTCGGATTCAT
The DNA here is from genome assembly GCA_015660155.1 of Verrucomicrobiota bacterium. GTDB lineage: Bacteria > Verrucomicrobiota > Verrucomicrobiia > Limisphaerales > UBA1100 > JACNJL01. Next base: position 1,035 of record DQLO01000396.1, on the reverse strand, counting down.
CGGCCGCGAATGGGAACGCAAAGGCCTGCGCCGCGTGCTCGAAATACTCCGAGCCATCCCCGAGGCCAAGCTCGTAATCGCCGGCGTGCCCCGCGAAGAGGTCGCTCGCCTCCTCGCGGGATTGGAAGACCGCGTAGAATTGCTGGGTTGGGTTAAAGATCCCGACGAATTTTACAGCCGCATCCGATTATTGGTGCACCCCGCCAAACTCGAAGCCTACGGAATGGTGGTGGCCGAGGCTTTGGCGCGGCGTATTCCAGTTTTGGTCTCCGAAGCCACCGGCGCAGCGGCCGAAGTGGGCACCGCCGGACACGTGCTGCCGCACACCGCCCCCGCGTCGCAATGGATTCAAGCCACCCGCGATCTACTGGCAACTCCGCCCAGCAAATTCCCGCCCCTCCGCACATGGCCCGAAGTCGCCGCCGATTACGAATCGCTCTACACTGAAATCTAAAAATAACCCTTTGACTCCGCCGCAACAAATCTGATTTGCTGGCCCCGCCAATGAACAAGTGGGATAACAAACGCGTACTCGTCACCGGCGGTGCTGGATTCCTCGGCTCGCATTTATGCGAACGCCTGATTGAAGCAGGCGACGAAGTGCTGTGCGTGGATAATTTTTTCACCGGCCGCCGCGCCAACATCGCGCATTTGCTCGAGCATCCCCACTTTGAGTTGCAGCGGCACGATGTCACCTTCCCGCTCTACGTGGAGGTGGATGAAATTTACAACCTCGCCTGCCCCGCCTCCCCCATCCACTACCAGCACGACCCCGTGCAAACCACCAAGACCAGCGTGCACGGCGCCATCAACATGCTCGGCCTCGCCAAGCGCGTGGGCGCGCGCATCCTCCAAGCCTCCACCAGCGAGGTGTACGGCGACCCCACCGAGCATCCGCAAACCGAATCGTACTGGGGCAACGTCAACCCCATCGGCATTCGCTCCTGCTACGACGAAGGCAAACGCTGCGCCGAAACCTTATTTTTCGATTACCATCGCCAGCACAAACTGGAAATTAAAGTCGCCCGCATCTTC
>DQLO01000043.1 GCA_015660155.1 Verrucomicrobiota bacterium | reverse complement strand
AGTATCAGCACGCGGAGATCGCTCGGCGCGAAGGCTTTGTTTCGCTGCTCAGCGTGCCGCTGGTTTACTCGGAGGATTGCCTCGGCACGCTGAATATTTACACGGCGGCGACGCACGTTTTTTCCAATGAAGAAGTCAACACACTGGCGGCACTGGCGGAATTGTCGGCACTGGCGATTGAAAAGGCGCGGCTGTACGAACGCACGGTGGATGGGGAGGAACAACTGCGCCGCAACGAACAGCTCAGCGCGCTGGGATTGCTGGCGGCGGAGGTGGCGCACGAAATCCGCAATCCGCTTACGGTGATGAAAATGCTGTATCACTCGCTGGACTTGCAATTTCCCGAGGGCGATCCGCGCCGCGAGGATGCGCGCGTGCTGGGCGACAAGATGAATCACCTCGATCGTATCGTGGACAACATCGTGAACTTCGCCCGCAACGCCGAGCCGCGCATGGCGTTGGTGCACGTGCCGGGGTTGCTCAATGATCTGGCGCTGCTCACGCGCCACAAGTTGCAGCATCATTCCATCGGCTTGGAACGCGAGGACGCGCCGGATTTGCCTCCGGTGAAAGCCGATGCCACACAACTTTCGCAGGCGTTTCTCAATGTGATTCTCAACGCCACCGAGGCCATGCCCGAGGGCGGCACGCTGCGCATCAGCACGCGGAGAGAAGACGGCGAATTGCGCGTGGCCTTTGCCGACACCGGCCCGGGGATGACCGATGCCCAGCGCGAACGCGCCTTCACCGGCATGCTCAGCACCACCAAGGAAAAAGGCGGCGGCCTGGGGCTGGCCATCGTGGCCAAGGTGGCCGAGGCCCACGGGGGGCGCGTGGAACTGGATTCGGAAGAGGGCCGGGGCACGGTGATTACCTTGTGCTTGGCGGCGGAATAAAAACCGCCACGGACTCAAATGAATCCGCAGCGGTGCCCGACTGGAATTGACCCAACACTGACTATCCCGGCCGAACGAATTCACTTTAACCCGGATGTTGGCCAGGCGGTTAATTGAAACGAACGCGCCCGGCATCGACTGAATCGATGATGACAGATTGTGACCAACTTGCGGTTGCGCCACAGCGGCAAGCCGGTAAACTGGACGGATGACAGGCCGGTTCATCGCCGCATTAGCAATCGCCGCGAGCGTGGCGAGTTGTGGCGATGGCGGGCCGGACACCGAGGCGGGCCGCCAGCGCGCGGTCATCGTGGCCAAGCTCAAGGCGGTCGACGAGGGCATCGAGTCCGCTGCGGATGTTTTGGGGGCCATCAAAAAATACGAAGCGGCCAACGCGGAAATTCAAATATTCATCAAACAATTCCCAAATTCGGATGAGGCGAAAGAGTTGACGCAATTATTGAAATGGCTGGAAGAGGAGGTCGCCCGGTTGAAAATAATCCACGAAGCCAACCAGCCGCCGCCGACGATTCCGCCTGAATTTTATCAATAGCGAACGACTAGGGATTTAGATTGTCGCGCGCGCCAGGCCGCTATGTTTGTCGTATGCAGATTTGGGAGCATCGGCAGCTGGACGTGCCGGAGAATGAGATGGAGCAGGTGCTTCAGAGCTTTGGGCAAAACGGGTGGGAACTGGTGAGCGTGATCGACGAAACCATTGACCCCAGCCGCCAAACGGATCGCCGAATGTACCGGCTGTTTTTTAAGCGTCCCTCGGCGGAAGCAGGGACGGCGGATTAATCCCTCAGCGAACCGTCGGCATTCCACGCGTGCAGTTCGACGGGGCCGCCGTCCTCATCCCACGCCTTCACAAAAACGCGCACGCCCTTTTCAAATTTCTCCTGCCAGCGCAGGTCATCCTGTTCATAAACCACTGTGCCGCTGAAGGGCTTGCTGTCGGCTGATGAATGCCACAACCCATCGGCTTGGCGGGTAATGGTGTTGGCCCCGGCGCGGGAGGCTTTGGCGGGCTGGAGCTTTGAAATTTTAGGCAGATTGCTGAACCCTTCCTCCGCCTCACCTTCGGCCTCTAGCTCATCGGTGATTTCCTCGGCGTCGGTTTTTTTGGAACAGCCCGGCAACAACAGCCCCAAAACTGCGGCGCAGGCGAGCAGGTGCAGATGGAGTTTCATTGAATGCTCAGGCCCGGCGAATAATAGTTTAATTGTTTCACGGCCTCCTTGGATAAGCGGGTGCGGCCAAGTTTCAGGACGCGCAAACTCGCCCATCCGGCCAAGTGCCGGGAGGCGGGATCGGTGATGTTTGTGTCCGAGAGGTCCAGCACACGAGGCTGGAAGAGCACGGCGATATGTTCGAGATCCGCATTATTAATGCGAGCGCTTGCGAGGTTCAGCGTAATCACCTCGCGCGTCACGGGATGTCGTTCCAGTTTACCGCCCACCGCTTTCAGGGCGGCTTCGGGATTCATGTTGTTGGCCCGCAACGCCATCGTGAATGGCCCTTTGGCCGCTGCGGTAAGCTTGGGCTTGGGCAAGGGGAGTGGCTGGCCAATATGCGAGGTAAAAAGATTGGTGAAAATCATGTTCGCCTGCCACACGTCAAGCTCTTGCCAGCGGAAATTTGTCGGCGGGAGTCGTGTTCCGCTCAAATAAGGTGGCCGGGCATGCGCGCCCAGAGTGGTGTTAATTCCCAAATACCACGATAGCGGCTGGTACGGGACAGTTTTCCGATACAACGGATCGGCTCCATTGGGCCGCGTGCGGATGAGGCCGGCGCGGTGGTTTTGCGTGATTCCTTCCCGCACGGTGTGATCCTTGGTGGCGAACTGTTGCACCTGCAACAGGCGTGCGCGCAGCAGTGTGGTTTCGCCTTTGTGATAAGATTCCGCCCGTTTCTTGGCGACGTCATCCATCTCCAGTCGCGTAAAGGCCAGCCATTGGCTTACCAGCGCATAGCGCTCGGCATCCGTCACCACTTGTTTGCCGCGCACCTTCGCCAGCAACTTGTGAAAGTACTCACGGTTGGCATCCACAAACGGATCCAACTCGTTGGTCTTCTTCGGTTGCGCCTGAATTTTATACCAACTTTTCCAGCCCTTCATCAGCATGGGGATGCCCTGGGGCCAGTTGGTTTGCACATTCTTCGCCCAGTTAATACTACGCTCAAATTGCCACTCGCTGTCCGTTTTTGCCTGCAACAGAGCCTTCCGGAAATACGGCTGAGCGGAGGGGTTCCCCAGAAAAAAATCCACCAGCGTTTGCGCCAAAAAATATCCCACTCCCACATCGCCAATCACCCTTTCCCAGTCGTCATATTTGGTGGACGCAATGAAATCCACAAATTGTTCCGTGCTCATTTTCTGCACCAAATCCATGTAGCGCTGATACTGGCGCATGGTGGAAATTTTCTTTTGCACTCCCAAATGTTGCTTCCGGTTGGAGTACCACTCGGGCAATCCCTCCGAGAGCCACAGCGGCATCACCCCGTAATTCGCCGCGTGCACCGCATGGCACATCTCGTGCAATAGCGTGGGCACAATCTCCCAGGGCAAATCGTGGTTCCAATAGCACACGATGGGCGTTGGCACTTGCGGCTTCATGCTTCGGTCATCCTGCTGGTTGACCCGCACCCGGATGCTCGTGTAGCCCAGCGTGCCCGGGCCCACGGTGGTTCCATTAGCCGCCGAGTAGCTCCGGTACGCCTCGAAGTTGGGCAGGAAATCAATTTTGTAATGAAAATCCTTGGGCACCGTAATACCAATGGCGCGGTACTTGGTGATGAGCAATTCTCCTTCCCGCGCAATGTACTGCACCAACGAAGCGGGCACGGCGGAACCGTGGGTGTTGATGTACACTCGGCCAAACCGTTGGTAACCCTGCTGTGCCTTAGCGAGCTCAGGCTGGAGCAGGAAAAGAAACGCCACGCACATGTAAAAAACAGGGTAATTGCACACTCGCGTCAATTTGAATTT
>DQLO01000228.1 GCA_015660155.1 Verrucomicrobiota bacterium | reverse complement strand
TCAGCACGCAGCGCGCGGTTTCGTTTTCCACGACAATCATCACGTCCATCCGCTGGCCGGTGACGCGAAGCCAGTTTCCAGCGGCACGGATTTCGGTGAGGTAAATGGTGGTGGAATAAAAATCATCGGGCGCGACGCCGTCGGTGGGAGCGGGTTCGAGGCGGGCATCGACGGCGGCGGCGAGGAGAGTTGCACCGAGGCGTTGGAGGCCGGCGAGGGCGTCATCGAGGCTGGCTTGGTCGGGCGCGCTAATGCGGAGGCGGCAGGCGCTGGGCTGGTCGTGGCGGAGGCCGGGCGCGAATTGCTCGGTGCGGAAGCTGCCGCCGGCGTCGGTGATGGTATCGAGCGCGCGGTTCATCACGCCTCGGTCGAGCAGATGGCCGGTGAGTTCCACGCTGCCGGTGCGGATCGGCGAGACGGGAATTTCGCGCGCGGCGATGGGGCCGGGAACGGGTTGCTCGAGCTTGAGGCACAGGCATTTGGCGGCACCACCGGCGAGCATAAATTCATCGAGCGGGGTGTTGAGCATTTCGAGGCCGCGCGCGGCGAGGGTTTCGCGCAGGGAATTTGAGGCGTGATTGGCGACGAGCGTTTGGCCGAGCACGACGGCGTTGCAGCAAAAACCAAGGGCGTCCTCGGCGCTGACCTCCACGCGGTCGGCCTTGGGGATGCGGGCGTGGATGGCCTCGAGCGAGCGGCGGTCGAACGCGGCGGGGTAGTACATAAGGCCGCCGTCGGGCAGTGGGGCGAGGCAAGTATCGAGATGATAAAAGCGTTGGTCGACCAAGCGCAGCGAAACAATTTCGCACCGGAAAATTTCCGTGAGCCGCCGGTGCGAGAGCAGTCCACTGCGTACGCCGTAGCCCGCCCAGAGGATTGGCGTGCCCTCGGTGCGCGGATGGAAAAGCGCATCGCCTTCGCCTTCGAACGTGAGCTCGCGGGTAAGATTCTCCACCACGAACTTCTGTTCCTCAAACCACCGGCGAAAATGCGGCACCTCCGGCGCGCGTTGCGGCACGCGGAAAACGGCCGGTACAAACACATCATCCAGCGCGAGGCCGGCGTTGGCGATGAAGCACATATCCGGCAAATGCGGCGCGGGCTCCATCACGCGCACCTCGGCGCGCTCGGCGATGATGGCGTGGAGAGCGTCCCATTGGTCGCGTGCGCGCGCGGCGTCGGCGCGGCCGATGTTGCCCTCCATCCACGGGTTGATTTCGTATTGCACGCCAAAATGCGTCGGGCGGCACATCGCGATGACCGGTTGAGAATTTTGAGTTTCGGTTGGGTTCGACATACACGGAGGTTAACATCCGCCGCCATAGTTCGCCAATTGCCAATCGCGAAGCGTTGTGTCAGCCCAGTAAAATCTTGCCGAATAAAAAGTCCGTGATATGATGCGCGGGAGGGGTTGGGGGCAATTCTTGTTTTTGCCCGGCTTCCCAAACCATTGGAATCAGTTGGGAAAATAATTTAGAATGCCTGCACCGCCACAACCCGGAGCCGCGCCTGCGCCCACGCAGAAAAAGGCGACCGTGCGCATTGGCCTCCCGCCCAAGCCGGACGCCAAGCAGACCATTCGCATCAGCCTACCCGGACGAGGCGGCGGTGCCGCACCGGCAACAGCTCCAGCACCTGCCGCTGTCACCGCACCGGTTCCCACTGCCGCACCTGCGCCTGCGCCAATGCCAGCGGCGGCACCTGTTCCAGCCGCTGCATCCGCACCAGCGCCAGTACCCGTTCCCGCCGCTGCTCCTGCTCCTGCGCCCGCACCAATGCCGGGGGCTCTCGCGCCTGCGATGGATCAAGGTGTTCCCACTTCCGGCACCGCGCCAATGCCCGCCGCGGCTCCGATGCCGGGTGCCGCCCCAGCTCCTGTTGCTGCGCCTATTCCGGGTGCGGTTCCTGTGCCGGGGGCTCCGGTTCCAGCAGCTGGGCCCGGCGTGGATACCACCCCTCCGGGTGCGATTCCAGCCGGTGCGCCTGCGCCAATGCCCGGTGCGGTTCCTGAAATGGCACCGATGGCAGCGGACCCCGCGATGGTTCCCGCTGCGGTCTCTGTTCCCGCGGGGCCGGACAAAGTCGAAATGATTCTTGCGGTCGTGGCCTTTCTCATCACTGTCGGCTGTGTGGTGGTGCTCGCGATGATGAAGGTGGAATAAAAATCCGCTTCCGAATAATCCGCTTCCCTTGGCACCGCTTCCTGTTTACCCTCCGTCCCTATGGCTTCTGAAAACGTAATTGTTGTGAGCGCAGAAAACTTCGAATCTGAAGTGCTGCAGAGTGATGTTCCGGTGTTTGTGGATTTCTGGGCACCGTGGTGCGGGCCTTGCAAAATGCTTGGGCCGGTGATTGATCAATTGGCCGACGAGTACGCTGGCAAAGCAAAGGTGGCGAAGATTGATATCGAAACGGATGATGCCACCAAACAGCTCGCCGTGACTCACGGCGTGAATGGCATCCCGGCGTTGATGATGTTTAAGGGCGGCGAAAAGGTCGGTGAACTGGTCGGTGGCCAACCCAAGCCCGCGTTGTCCGGAATGATTGACGAGGCATTGAGCAAGCTAGGCAGTTG
>DQLO01000074.1 GCA_015660155.1 Verrucomicrobiota bacterium | reverse complement strand
TATCCCAAACGCGGCCCGGCACCGTATGCCATGATGGTTCGCATCGGATAATTGTTGCCATTCACAGTCACATTAAACCGCATGCCGTTTGAATTAGTGAACGCTCCATTAATCCAACTACCAATATCATTGGTGGCGTGTTGGCAGCCGAGGTTATGGCCAATCTCATGTGCAAAAACCGATGTGGGTGCGTACACGCCTTCCATCACGGTCATCCCGTAGCTTGGCGCGGGGTTGAAGCTGGTGATCATCCAGCCGGTGCCGTGGAATAATTCGCCCGGGCTCGCGCCCACAAACAGCGAAACAAGATCCGCGCGATATTGCTGCCGCATCACGTGCGCATTGTATAAATCCAAGGTGGTTCCGTAAGTAAGTGCCTTGAGATCTGTCACCAGATTTCCCGAGGTGCGATAATTAATTGGCCCGAGATGGGCGAGCACGAGTTTGGCGGTGATGCCACTGCGCCGGAAGGCGGCATTCACTTGCGCCACGCTAAGCCGCGCACGCGTCTCAATTCCCAACAGGCCGGTGCTCTGCTTCTTGGCTTCGGGTGTATAGAGAATCATAATGCTGATAATCGGCGGGCCCCAGTTCACCGCTCCCTGCAATACTTGAGTAGGCCAAGGGTTGGTGCGAGTGAGCACATGCGTGAACGCCGAGAACCCATTCACCCGATTGGTCACGCCCCATTGCAGCGCGGGCATGATGGCCGCATCGGCGTCGGGGGCGATCTCCACTGGCTTGGCCGCGAAATGTTCCTGCAAGGCGTGCGGCGTTTGCATCGCTAGGGCATCCAGCTCCACCACCGAGTGCTCGCCGTTGCCGGCGTAGTTGATGAGAAACTGCCGGCCATCGGGCAGTTCCACTGTGCCGGCCAGCGCGTCGCCTACGGTTACAAATACCGCTAAGCTGCGCGGCACGCCAATCACTTCGCCCATCACTTCTGTACTGTTGCCGCTGGTGTACTCGGAATCTTCCAAACGAATCCGCACCGTCTCGCCCGGAAATAATTCCAATTCAATAATCCGGCCGCCCTGACGCACATCCTGCAGCGTCTCCGGATGCAACTTCACATGGCGAAACCGTTTGGCGAATTTTCGTTCGGGCAGGGATTCAATCGGACGCGCCGCCGCCTCCTCCAAAACCAAACCGGGCGCCGGCTGCGTGGCGCGCCAAAGTTGAAGACCGCCCACCACAAGAAAGGGCAACAAAATCAATAGTGCTTTATAATGGCGTTTCATAGCAATTTGGTCTCACACACAAGACACTTGGCAACCTACCACCCATCCGCCAGCGCGCAAGGTGAAAGTGGTTTGCAACCGATTCTGAACCCCCACAAAAATCCGGTAACAACACGGAATCATATCTGTATTTATGGCGTAAAACAAAATTTTATTTCGGTAACAACAATCAGAATTTTGGGTTTTCAAGTGTGGATTTGCAGTGGGCCTGCGCGTGCTTTCACCTGTCGCTGATGAAAATTCAAAAATCGTAAATCAATCATTGCCAGTTCGGTCGGGACTGCTAGGATTTCGCGCATGAAGACCATCTTTGCTTCCCTCATCGCTCTCACCTTTGCCGCCAACGTTTTTGCCGAAGGCTCGTCTGGCCCACCCAATGCCACGGCGGCATTTTTGAAAAATCCACAAACGGGTGGACTAAAGCTTAACGGCGCGGGCAATTTATATGCCGGCCATCACGGGCTGTTGATTGTCGCCGAAAGTGGCGGCTCGCTGATCGCCATCGATACCCGCCACACGGGTGTCTTTGCCGCCGTGAAACCCATCGCAAACTTCGGCGCGAAAGTGGCCGGGGCCCTCGGCACCACCGCCGCGAAGGTGACGATCAATGATCTCAAGGCCAATCCCGAGACGGGCGTGGTTTATATTAGCGTGCGCCGCAGTGACGGCGTCAGCGCCATCCTCACGCTCGATGCCGCCGGCAAACTTGCCGCGCTGGACACCACCAAGCTCAACTGGGTGCGCGTGAAGCTCGCCGACAAACTTCGCATCTCGCGCATCAGCGCCATTGGCCTTGCGAACAATCGCGTGCTTGCCGCCGGCCAAAGCAACGATGCCTTTCGCAGTAAAATTTTTTCCATCCCCACCCCAATGGAACACGGCAGCACCGCCAATATTTATAGCACCGACACGTATCACGTGGCGCACGGCCGTTGGGAAACCAAGGCACCGATCCAGAGTTTCATTCTTATGCAAGACGCCGGCAAGCCGTACCTCGTGGGTTCCTTCGCCTGCACGCCGATTGCGAAATTCCCGCTCGCCAATCTCAAGGACGGCGCGCAAGTGAAAGGCACCAGCGTGCTCGAGCTCGGCTCCGGCAATCGCCCGCTCGATATGTTCACCTACCAAAGCGGCGGCAAGCAATGGTTGGTCACTCACTCGATGCGCTTCCACAAACTCTTCAAATACACGCCCAGCAAATACTGGGCCGCGCGCATCGATATGAAGCTCATCACCGCCAGCGGGGAAAAAACCAACAAGACCGCCACCCGCCGCAACAAGACCATTGCCAACGACCCGCAAGGCGTGGAAATCATCGAGGCCCTGCACGGCGCGGTGCAAGTGGATGCCTACGGCAAACAACAAGCCATCCTCCTGCGCGAAGCCAACGGCAAGTTGAACTTGGAAATAGTGAAGCTGCCGTAATTTTTTGAACCGCCAAGGCGCAAAGACGCCAAGTTGTTTCAATTGGGTTTCCTTGGCGTCTTTACGTCTTGGCGGTTCCATTGGTTTCATTCCCGTGAACAGCTTTCGGTTGCGCCCAACCGCCCTCGCCCTCAGCCTCGGCGCATGAAGCACCGACACTTTATATTCGCGATCGCCGCCGCGCTGTTGTTCACCCTCACCGCCCACGCCTGGGATTACGAGCGGCACCGGCTCATCAACGACCTCGCGCTCACCACGCTCTCCAAGGATTTCCCAGCCTTCGTGCGCTTGCCCGCCAATCGCGAGCGCATCCTTTTCCTCAGCGGCGAACCCGATCGCTGGCGCAATAACCGCGACCGTGCCCTGCGCCACCTCAACAGCCTCGATCATTACTTCGACCTTGAATCCCTCGATCCCTACCAACTCAAACCCGCCGACCTCAGCCATTTCCGCTACCGCTACGTCGAGCAAATGGCCAACGCCCGCGCCCACCTCAAGCTCGAACTGCCCGAAGCCAACCCCGACCACACCAAAGGCCATCCCGGTTTTCTGCCATGGGCCATCAACGAAAACTATCTCAAACTCGTCAGCGCATTTTCCTACCTCAAAGTTTTTGAAAAAATGGGAACCGAAGAAGAAAAAAGCAACGCCCGCGCCAACGTCATTTACCGAATGGGAATCCTCAGCCACTACGTTGGCGACGCCGCCCAACC
>DQLO01000374.1 GCA_015660155.1 Verrucomicrobiota bacterium | reverse complement strand
GCAGGAGCTTCGCCCTCCCGTTGGGGGTTTTGTGTCTCCAATAAAAAAAGCCGCCCTTGCGGACGGCTTTTTTTGGAGGATGGAGATTTGCCTAACGGCGTTTCTCCAAATGTTTTTGTATTTCGCGCAATGCGTTGCGGAGTTCGTTGACTTCGCGGCGCAATTGGTCCACGCCGTCGCCTTCGTCATCTTCGCCGTGTTCGTGCTCGTGTTGTTCGCGGCGGTGTTCGGGTTCTTCACGATTCTCGCGCGCTTCGCGATGGCCTCGCTCTTTGTTCATCTCGCGCGCGTGGGCGGCCAGTTCCTCAGCCCAATCGCGGAGCCCCGCCGCATGCAGATGCGCGATGGCTGCGCCGATGTGTTTCATTCGGGCTTCGTTGTCGCCTTCGCGTTCGCGATCGCCGTGTTCACGTTCGCCGTGTTCGCGTTCGCCGTGTTCGCGTTCGCGGCCTTCGCCGTGTTCGTGGCGCTCGGCCATTTCTGCTTTCACGTGGCGAAGTAATCTTTCGGCTTCTTCGTGTTTGCCTTGTTTGCGCAGTTCATTGATTTTGCGTTCGGCTTGCTCGAGGAGCTTACGCACTTCCGGGTTTTGTTCGCGTTTGCCGTGTTCGTCGCGCTCGCCTCGTTTGCGATTGGCCATCGCGCGGCGGTGTTGATCCAATTCTTTGCGGGTGCGTTGAGCGAGGGCTTCGGCTTGGTCGATCTTGCCATGCTTGCGCAGGGAGTTGATTTGCTTCTCGCGTTGCTCGAGCCACGCTTCGAGTTCGCGCGATTGACCGTCGCGTTCACGGTGGGCGCGTTCGCCTGCGGGCCGATCGCGGTCGCCATCACGGGCTCGCTCTCGCTCGCCTTCGCGGGGTTTGTCGCGGTCGCCGTCGCGGGGTTTGTCGTCGTCGAAGGACCGTGCGGTCCAAGTGAAACACACGCCGACAATGATCAGCGTGGCCAACAGGGGAATCCATTTCTTCATGGGAATGCTTTCGTTTGAGGGTTAACTTGCCTTGAGGCTACCGGCATTCCGGCGTTTGTCCAGTGGGAAACCTATTTTTATGAAGGGCACATCTAGCATCCCCCGCCGCATTCTGGTGGTGCGGGGCGGGGCGATTGGCGATTTTGTGCTCACGCTGCCGGTGTTGCCGGCATTGCGCGCGGCGCATCCGCAAGCGGGGTTGGCGGTGCTGGGGTCGCGGGAGTGCGGTGAACTGGCAGTGGCGGGGGGCTTGGCCGATGAAGCGCGATGTTTGGAAGGGCGCGAGTGGGCCGGGTTTTTTGTGGAAGACGGCGTGTGCGATGAGGGGGCGCGCGAATGGTTGGCGGGGTTTGATTGGGTGATTTCTTTTTTGCACGATCCGGATGGGGTTTTTGAAACGAATGTGCGCGCTGCGTGTGACGCGAGGTTTGTGGTGGGTTGTCATCGGCCGCTGGATGGGGCGGGGGAATCGGCGGCGAAGGTGTTGTTGCGGGCGCTGGAACCTTTGGGAATTACGGATGCGTGTGCGGTGCCGAAATTGAAGCTGTCGCCAACGGAACCGAGCGAGCCGAAAGGCGATGTATTGGCGGTGCATCCGGGCAGCGGCAGTGAGGCAAAGAATTGGCCGGAAGAAAACTGGGCGGAATTTCTTTCGCAATGGCTGGAAGAAATGGACGCGGAATTATTACTCGTCGGTGGCGAAGCGGAAGCGGAACGGGTGGCGCGTTTGAGCGCGCGACTGCCGCGCGCGCGTCATCGTGTTTTGTTGCACGCGCCTTTGGTGGAAGTGGCGCGCGCGTTGAGTGGATGCCGCGCGTTTGTGGGGCACGATTCGGGGATCACGCATTTGGCGGCGGCGGTGGGTTTGCCGGGAGTGGTGTTGTGGGCGGCGACAGATGCGGTGGTGTGGCGGCCGCCGAGTGATGCGATGGAGTTGTTGCAACAACCGATCGCGCCGGATGCGGTGTTGTGTGCAGTGAAAACTTTTTTCAATTAATTTACTTGCGCCCATTGACAACTCGGAAATGTGTGGCACGTTGTAGTAGGCGATGAAGCCGCACTGACACACCAGGGCGGTTAAGTCGGTTGGAGTTTTTTTACATGAAGACAATCCAGCGTATCTCAACAAATAAGTCTGCCCGTTTTTCCTGTCCCCGCCGTTTGCATTTATTGCATCGCGCGGGGTTTACTTTGACGGAATTACTGGTGGTCATTGGAATCATCGGCGTCTTGGCGTCGATTCTTTTCGTGGCGATTGGCCGCGCGCAAATCAAAGGGCAGGGCGCGTTCAGCCGAAATAATCTTAAGCAACTCAGTACGGGGTATATCGGGCACGATGTGGAGCTGGGCGGATTTATGCCGCACGCCAAAGTGGCGGAGGGCACTTGGGTGGAGACGCTAACGCGGCGCGAGGGCTATGAGCAGGAGGTATTTCACAGTCCGGCGTGTTCGCCGAATCAAAATGTCAGCTCGGGGCATTCGAAGATGGCGTGGCGCACGACGAGCCCGGAGAGTACTTACGAACATCTGACCCGTGTCTGACCCTCCGTTTCTTGGCAGTCTGCCAAGCGCATTGCGGAAGGTCGCGGCGGCAAGCTGGTGACCATTGAGGATGACGCGGAATGGAACCGGTTTGTGGAAGCGGCCAAGCATTTCCCGTCACGGCTCTCGTGGGTAGGGGTGTTAAACGAAAACGAATCGGGCGCAGTGGGCGGCGGCGAATGGGTGTGGAAAGAGGAGGGCAATCCGCTATGCGCGCAGGAGTTTTTTGCCTCGGGCGAATACGAGGATGCGGCGAAAGGTTTGAAGGAGGGCGAATATTTCGGCGCGATGGTGCCGCTGCGTAATCCAAAGAAAAACACTGAAGGAATTTATGAGAAACAAAACATCCACAGCACGCCGAGCTTTGATTGGAAAGTGACGGGGATGATTGTGGAGTATCAAAAAAACCTGAGCAGCACGTACATGCTCAATGGCTGGGCGGTGTCGCATCATTCGCGAATGAATGGCGGAGCGTCGGAACATTTTTATCGCGGCATGGAAGAGGGCGGCAGCGAAGCGCCATTGTTCAGCGAGGGCACGGGGCCGGTGGTGATGCCGATGGAATCGAACCGCCCGGCGAAGGATTTGGAGTACGGCGGCCAATCGGGGCAGGGGCTGTCGCGCTTGTGCATCGACCGCTATCACAACGGAGCCAACAACGTGGCCTTCATGGATGGCAGCGTGGACAGCGTGAAGCTGGCGGAGTTGTGGAAACTGAAATGGCACAAACAATGGAAAGCGCCGCGTCGATTGCCCCAAGTGCCGGGTGAATAACAATGAGCATTTACATCGCCAAAGAGGGAAAGAACTGGGGGCCGTATGAGTCCCAGCAGGTGAGTGTGTTGGTGGAGCGCGGCTCGTTCGCGGAAAACGATTGGGCGTGGATCGAGGGTGAAACGGACTGGACGCCTGTGAGCGAAGTGCTGGAGGAATGGCAGACGGCGGAAGCGGCGTATCGGGAATTGGAATTCCAGAAAGAGGCGGCGAAGTTGGCCGTGGTGCCCGAAGTGAAGCCCTCGCCCACAATGACGAAACCGCGCGGCACTTCGTGGTGGAGTCGGCATTTTTTCTTTCTCGCGTTGGGCTTGGGCGCGGTGGGGTTGATCGCGTTGCTGGTGCTTCGGCCGGCGACGGTGGCGGATTACAATTCACTTCAAACCCGCGAGGGCCTTGCTTATGAGCCGGAAGCGAGCGAGCCTTTCGAGGGCAAGGCGGTTTCGCATCACCTCAATGGGCAGCTGATGTTCAAGGCGGAGTACCGCGCGGGGCGGCAGCACGGGGAGTTGATTTCGTTTTTCGCCGATGGCCAAAAGCAAAGCGAGGGCATGCTGGTGGACGGGAGTTTCCACGGGAAGGTGATTTACTATCACCCCAATGGCGAGGTGCAGAGCCATTATGTCTACCAAAACGGCGAGGCCATCAGCCGTAAAAACTGGGATGCGGCGGGGAATATGGTCATTCGCGGCCAATAAAGCCTTCGCGCCCGAAAATACTTCATTTTTTCCAAGAAATCGCTTGCCACCCAATGGGGGTGTTCATACACTGCGCGCCCATTTTGAGGGGAACAGAAGGAATTTCATGCCAAACAGAGTAGTCAATAAAACACGGAAAGCAGTCGCCAAACGGTTCAAATTCACCGCCAGCGGTAAAGTGAAGCGCAGCCGTCAAGGCAAGCGCCATCTGTTGTCGTCCAAAAACGCCAAGCGCCGTCGCCGTCTTCGCACCGCCACGTATGTGGTGAAAGACGATATGCGCCGCATCACCGAGAGCCTTCCCTTTAGCCATTAAGAGCCACTAATTTTCAGGAGAATTTACCATGCGTACCACCAACGGACCCGCCTCACGCCAACGCCGCAAACGCTGGTTGAAAGCCGCCAAAGGCTTTCGAATGCGCCGCAGCAAACTTTACCGCTACGCCAAAGACGCGCTCGACCACGGTCGGCAGTACGCCTACCGCGATCGCAAAAACAAGAAGCGCACCTTCCGCGGCCTGTGGAATGTCCGCATCAACGCCGCGTGCCGCGCCAACGAAATGACCTACAGCCGCTTCATCGAGGGCCTCAAAGCCGCCGAGGTGGAGGTCAACCGCAAGGTGCTGGCGGACATCGCCG
>DQLO01000206.1 GCA_015660155.1 Verrucomicrobiota bacterium | reverse complement strand
GCTTTATAGGACTCGGCCTGCGCCTTCATGAATTCAGAAATAGACTTTTTTTCCGATATTGTCGGCTCACGGCCCACCACTGTCTGGTAAGCAAGACTGATGGCATCTCCATCTTCGGTTTTCTTTTCAAACTGACCGGCCAACGCTACAGCCGCTTCGCGCACCTGCGCGTTATTCATAAAGTGCAGTGCTTGTGGCGCAATAATGGTCGAGGGTCGGCTGCCCTGACTGACCAGTGGTTCAGGCGAATCAAAAAGCTGCATGGAGGGGATGAGTTTACTGCGCTTGATCATAAAATAGATACTACGACGCTTCATCCGTTCATCCAATGTGCCTGCCCCATACATCTTTGTATCCAAGAGCCCACTCATCTCTAGAAGGCTATCTCGGATGACTTCCGCCTGCAGCCGGGCCGGCGTACGGCGCCAATGCAGTTTGTTCAGAGGATCCGCCTTCATCTTGGCCGCATCGTAGCCAGAGCTTTGGAGATAGGTGGCACTCATCACAATCTTCTTGTGCAAAGGCTTGAGCCGCCAGCCACCCTCGATCAATTCGCTCGCCAACCAGTCCAAAAGTTGCGGATGGGTGGGCAGTTCTCCCTGCAGCCCAAAATCGTTCGGAGTATTCACAATGCCCCGACCCATATGATGCTGCCACAGGCGGTTGGCCATCACCCGCGCCAGCAAATGGCCCGCGCCATTTTGGGTATCAGTCATCCAATTGGCCAATGAGCGGCGGCGATAGCTGGTGCGCCAGTCCTTGGGCGCGGATACCTGCCACGCCTCCTCGTTCTTGCTGCCTCGCATGAGCACCTGCAGAAAGCCCTGCGTGGCTTCACCCTGTTTCTGGTTGGGATCGCCACGCTTCAGAAAATAGGTTTGCTTGTAAAAATGCGGGAAGCCACGCCCATCAGCATGGTGCTTGGTGGGTTTAAAGCCTTCACTGGTCACCTGCACTTTTTCCTTCTTGGCCTGCGGCTTGGCACTCAGATGCTGCTGCACCTTGTTATTGAGATTGGCCCACTCGGCATCCTGTGCTCGGTAAATTTTCGTAAGCTCGGCGCGCTCCTTGGCGTTTAACTTGTCGGGACCACCGGCTTTCTTTAGGGATTCCATCAAGGTCGCCAGTGATGCCGCACTAGAGTTGCCCTTGATGGCCACTGGTTTAGGTGCTGCCGTCACTGCCAGTCGCGGCCGGCCGATGGTGTGGCTGGGATTCACGAAGAAATCCATCTCAATGGTCAAAACTGTACCGCCTTCAAAACCTACGGGTGCGGCAAATTCAAAGACGGCGGCTTGTTCCTTGCCGATGCCACCAGCATCCACCGCCCAACCCGACTTGCGCTTGTCACCATCAATCGAGCTGGCTACCGATAATTCGCCTGTATTCTGCTGATGCGTGGCCTTGGGGTTGACCAATTTTACAGCCTGTCTTTTGCCGCCTTTCTTTGGGGCAACAAACACGCGGATATCGCTCAAAGCAAAGTTGCCGTTACTGGCACGACCAGGCCCGTTGCGTTTCATCGACTTATCAACCAGTGCCTCAATGCGAATTGCATTTAGTCCCATCGCCTGCACCTCGGCCGTGAGTACCCAGCGATCGTTGACTGGATTCTTGCCTCCCAGGATAAACGAACCGTCATCCTGCTTGCCAAACGTTGCTCCATCAAGTGACTTGGCCTGCAGATGATCAAGGATCATCCAACCCATCTTTTGCGTGGCATTGGCCGGCGGATTCTTGGCCCACGCAGCAAAACGCTTGGGTAACTCATCTTTTTCAAACCTGGCAAGGGCAGCAACCAACGGCGCGTGTTCCTTTTCCCACTTGGCCTTGGCGGAGGCAGTAGCCGCTGAATCAATTTCCAGATCAATCTCGCTACGAATGGTCGTGGCGAAGGTGTTGATGAAGCGGTAATAATCGCGCGTGGGGATGGGGTCAAACTTGTGGTCATGACAGCGCGCGCAGCCGATGGTGAGGCCGAGCATCGCGGTGCCGGTGGTGTTGGCCATGTCATCAAGCTCATCGTACCGAGCCGATTCAAATTCCTTCTCGGTTAGCTGGGTCGGAAAGACGCCTGCCCCAAGGAAACCTGTGGCCATCATGGCCAGTGGATTGTCCGGTGCGAATTCATCACCGGCAACCTGCCATTTTACAAACTGGTCGTACGGCATGTCGGCATTGAGCGCCTTGATCACAAAGTCGCGATAGTGAAAGGCAAACTTCCGGTCGTAATCCTGCTCGAAGCCGTGGCTCTCGCCAAAGCGCGCCACGTCCAGCCAATGCCGGCCCCAGCGTTCGCCGTAATGTTTGGAAGCGAGCAGTTGGTCGACGAGATTTTCGAGTGCCGGTTGACGATTTACGAGTGAGGCTTTGACGAAGTCGTCGACCTCCTTGGGCGTGGGGGGCAGGCCGATGAGGTCAAAGTACAAACGGCGAATGAGCACGCGCGATTTGGCGGGGCTGTTGGGGATGAGTTTTGCGTTCTCGAGTTTGCGCAAAACAAATTGGTCGATTTCGTTGTTCGTCCATTGCTTGTTTTTGACTGGTGGCGCTTTTGGTTTTGTTAGGGGGAGGAACGACCAAAACTTTCGGTCGTCGTCGGTGACTTGCATCCCTTTTTTGGGGCCGGTCTTGACGATGAGAGGTTGGTCGTAGGGCGCGCCGAGGTTAATCCACTGTGCGATTTTTTGGATGGCCGCGTCAGGCAACTTCGGCTTCTTCGCCGGCATATGCGGTTTCTCCGAATGAGAGACAAGCCGGATGAGGCGACTTTCCTTTGCATTGCCCGGCACAATGACCACCCCCTCCTCACCGCCCTTTAGCAGCCCCGCGCGCGTGGTGAGGTCAAACTCCGAGCGCGTTTTGTCGCCGCCGTGGCATTTCACGCAGTGCTGCTTGAGCACGGCGCACACGTCGCTCTTGAAGAGCGCCAGTCCGCGGGCCATTTCCGCCGCGTGTTTTTCTGAAACGGGCGGTGCGGCGGCCAATTGAAAAGCCAGCAACGCGCCAAATAAAATCCATCGTGCCATCGGCGGATTATGACGCGCGCGCGGTAGGATTCAATCAAAAGCCGTGTGTTATTCG
>DQLO01000363.1 GCA_015660155.1 Verrucomicrobiota bacterium | reverse complement strand
GCCGCGCGCACCTCGGCGGCGAGCACTCGGCCCGCCGCTTGCGCCAGCGGCGCAGTCTCCGCTGGCAACGGCGCGATGACTTCCAGCATTTCCGCGCGGGCTTGCTCCAAGGTGTGCATCGGTTGGTCTTGGCCGATTGCAGGGCAAAGGTCACGCCAATTGCGTTGAAACGTGGGTGGTTTTCCCTTAGTGTCCGCAACGTTTTAAGTATGGCGGACGAGCCCCGGAAAATTCATATCACGCGCAAGGGCCAGCAATTTGGCCCGTATCCGGAGGATATTGCCAAACAATATTTGGGAGAGGGCACGTTGCTCGAAACCGATTTGGCATGGCACGCCGGTGCCGATGGTTGGAAGCCGCTGGGCGAATTACTTGCCGGCGAAGAGGAAACCAAAGCCGCCGAGGCGCCGCCAACTCCTGCCGTTGTTCCGCCAACCGAGGACGGCCCACCGCCGGACACCGCCGTGCACATTTCCCGCGAAGGCGAAAAGCACGGGCCGTACAAATACGAAACGGCGAAGATCCATCTCGAAGGCGGCCAGCTCCTGCCCACCGACAGCGCGTGGTACGAAGGCATGGACGGCTGGAAACCGCTCACCGAACTCTACCCCCAAGTCGTCCCCGGCAGCACGCAAGACCTTGCCGCCACCACTGCCGCCCAACCGACCGGTCACGCAACTTATAATTCATACGATGAGGAGACCCAAAAATCCACGCAGTTCATGACGCTCGGCATCCTCGCCATCGTGGGCGTGGTGCTGCCGATGGTAATGTTCAGCCCGGCATTCAACATTGATTTTCCGAATTTTGATTTAGAGGGGAAAAGCGCGGAATATATCATCGCCATGATCGGCCCATTGATCGTGGGCATCACGCTGGCCGCGATGGCCAAAACCGCCAAGGATCCCGTGCGCTGCGGCGTGGCGCTTGGCCTCAGTCTGGTGTTGATGATTATTATCACCTCAACCCAAAGAGACGGGTTTACCAATGGCTCCTTTCAGGGGCAGCCTATTATTTTTTTTATCGGCCTCACGGCAATGTTGATGGGCTGTTATGCGCGCCATTATCGGCCTTCCAATTTACCGGCTTACATTATTGCCGTGGTGGGCGGTGGATTTTTGGTGCTCTCCTGCCTCGTGCCCGCGAAGGGACAGGGCGTGCCGTTGATCGAAACCTTCAAAGCGTTCAAAGGATCGGTCGTGGTGGGGCTCGCGATGATGGCCGGGCTGGGTTTGAAAATTGCCGCGAGCGTCATTTGCTTTACCACCACTCGCGCCAAGTCCTCGCATCAAGTGGCAACGAAAAGTGATCTTGCGATTAAGCTATTGATCGGCGGATTGATTCTCGCGCAAGCGATTATTTTGCTGGGCATGTTCATCGACATCTTCAAAGGCGGCGGAAATTTTGGTCCGAAGTTGAGCTTTTGCGTCACGATGACCATCGCTCTCATCAAGAGCCTCGCAGGGGAAGGCGGGCTGTATTTGGTGCCGGCGCTGGCGGGATCCTGTTTGCTGATCGGCAGCGCCGCGAAGGCGCGGTAGCCAATTTATTTCCCAATGCAAAACTGGCTGAAGATGCTGTCGAGCAGGTCTTCGGTGGAGGTTTTGCCGACGACTTCGCCGACGGCGTTGGTGGCGATGCGCAGATCCGCGGCCGCCAGCTCGGGCGCGGCGGCATCGCGCAGGGCGGCAAGGCTGTGGTCGAGGCCGACGCGCGCGCGGCGCAGGGCGTCCTGATGACGGGCGTTGATCATGGCGGGCAACATATCAGCACGGATGGCACCGCTCCAAACGAGGTCGCGGATGGCGTCCTTGAGGGCTTCGATGCCGGTGCCATCGAGCGCGCAAGTTTCGTGGCAATCGACGGGCAAATCCAACACGCGCGGTTGATCGATTTTGTTGGCGATGAGCAGTCGTTTTTTGTCGGCAAACGCGTCGAGGTATTTTTGGTCTTCAGCCGTGAACGCTTCGCCGGCATCGAGCACGTGCAAAATGAGTTCCGCGCGCGCGATGCTTTCGTGGCTGCGACGAATGCCTTCGGCCTCGATGCCGTCAGCGGCTTCGCGCAAACCGGCGGTGTCGATGAACACCACAGGGAGGCCGCGGATGTTCGCGGTTTCCTCAATGGTATCGCGCGTGGTGCCGGCGGTCGGTGTAACGATGGCGCGGTCGTGCCCGAGCAGTTGATTGAGTAAACTGGATTTGCCGGCGTTGGGGCGGCCGATGATGGCGGCGCGAATGCCTCGGCGCAGGATGCGGCCTTCGTTGGCGGTGGCGAGCAGTTCGTCGATGAACTCCAGCGCGGCATCGAGCCGACCAGTGAGTTGGGCGAGCGTGTCGGGCGCGATGTCTTCATCCGGGAAATCAATATGCGCCTCAATGTGCGCGAGGGTTTGCATCAGGCCATCGCGCAATTCATTGATGCGTTGGCTGAGCTTGCCGGCGAGTTGTTCGTTGGCGGCGGCGAGGGCGAGATCGGTGCGGGCGTGGATCACATCGCTCACGGCCTCCGCTTGCGTGAGGTCGATGCGGCCATTTAAAAAAGCACGCCGCGTAAATTCGCCGGGCAACGCACTGCGCGCGCCGGCGGCGAGCACAGTTTGCAGCACCGCTTGGCTGGCAACCATCCCGCCGTGGCAGGTGATTTCCACGGTGTCCTCGCGCGTAAATGTGCGCGGCGCGCGCATCACCGCCAGCAGCACTTCATCGACCGTGCGCCCCTCGGCCACGATGTTTCCGTAATGCAACGTGTGGGTGTCGGCCTCGGTGGGTTTGGATGACGCCGCGCCGATGGGCTCAAAACATTTCTCCGCAACCGCGAGTGCGTCCGGCCCGGAAAGCCGAATGATCGCAAGCGCCCCTTCGCCCAGCGGCGTGGCAATGGCGGCAATGGTGTCGTCAATCATTGTTCAATGCGCGCAACTGCCGGCCTCGGGATCGGCCCCTTGCAAATAGAGTCGCGCTTTTTGGAAACTTTTTTTGTGAAGATAATGCAGCAAATCGCGCGGCGTATCCTTGGGCAGTTGCGCGGTGAGTTCGTCGAGGCGGCCAAACAGACCCAGCAAATCCGGCTTGGGGTCGGCGTTCACATTGGCCACGGCGGTTTCCAGCTCGAGCAATGTATCGAGCAAAGCCTGATTGATATCGGTGGTATCGGTCATGCCGTTGGGATACCGCAGATTGCTGGCGAAACCAAGACCATTGGCTTGCGCTGTGCGGCGGCGCACGCGCAGACTCCGCGCGTGGCGAAGGCTTTGACATTTCAACGTCCGTTCACGCTCGGCATCGAGGGCGGCGGCACGCGCACCACGGCATTACTGGCCGATGCCCGCGGGCGGGAGATTCGGCGCGCCACGTTCGGGCCGGGCAATGTGCGGTTGCTCGATGATCGGGCGTTGGTGAAATTACTGCGCGGCATCGCTAAAAAATTTGAGAAACCGGACGCGATTGGTTTGGGCTTGGCCGGCGCGCGGAACGAAACGGATCGCAAACGTGTGCAGGCGGCGGTGGCGAAGGTTTGGAAAAAAACGCCGTGCCACGTGACGCATGATTTGGAGGTGGCATTGGTGGCGAAGCGCGTTGCCCTACCGACTGTGCTCGTGCTTTCGGGCACGGGGTCGTGTTGTTTTGGGATGGCGGCGGACGGGCGCACGGCGAAGATGGGCGGTTGGGGGCACGTGCTGGGCGACAAGGGGAGCGGGTTTGAGATTGGCCTACGCGGCTTGAAAGCGGTGGTGTTTTATTTTGACCGCGACGGCACGTGGAGCCGGTTGGGCGAACGCTTGCTCGCGGCCACAAATTGCAACGAGCCCGATGACCTAATCGACTGGGCCAGCCACGCGGACAAAGATGCAATGGCCGCGCTGGCACCGGAAGTGTTTGCCGCCGCCAAGGCGCGCGATCGCATTGCTCGCGATGTGCTCGCGGGCGCGGCGGGGATGCTCGCCAAGGATGCCGTCGCTTGCGCGGGCAAGTTGGTGAAGAAAAATGCAGCCGTTGATTTTGTTTTGTCCGGTGGGGTACTGCGCAATCAACTGGGCTTCGCCCGCGCAGTGGCTGTGGAAATTAAAACCCGTTGGCCGAAGGCCAATGTGTCCACCCAAAAACGTGATGGCGTGTGGGGCGCTATTGAGTTAGCCGGACAACTGTTGGGTGATTTCAATGCGGACTCGCAAGCTCGCCCCTCCATTCTCTCGCGTTGTCGGCAGCCCTATGGCTGGAGGGACGAGCTTGCGAGTCCGCATTGAAATCACCCAACAGTTGT
>DQLO01000222.1 GCA_015660155.1 Verrucomicrobiota bacterium | reverse complement strand
TCTCCGCAGATTTCCGCCTCAACGATGCCGGTGTGTACGAGGAATTTTACGGCAACCCCCATCCCGCGCCGAAGCTCTTGGAGCAATCGGTTTACGGAATGCCCGAACTGCATCGCGACGCCATCCGAGATGCGAATCTCATCGCCTCGCCCGGCTGTTATCCCACCAGCATTTTGCTGCCCACCGTGCCGTTGCTGCGCGCGGGGCTGATCAAATCCACCGGCATCATCGCCGATAGCCTCAGCGGTGTGAGCGGCGCGGGCCGAAATGTGAGCGCGGATTTTCTGTACACCGAGTGCAACGAAAGCGCGCGGCCCTACGGCATCCCCAAGCACCGGCATCTTTCCGAAATCGAACAGGAACTTTCGCTCGCCGCCGACGCGCAAGTGACGATTCAGTTTTCCCCACACCTCATCCCCATCAATCGCGGCATCCTCACCACCCTTTACCTCGCGCCCACCGCCAAATTTGAAACCGAAGCGGAAGAGACCGCGCTCGCCGAACAGATCACCGTTTGCCTCGCAACCGCCTACGCCAACGAACCCTTCGTGCGCCTCCTGCCGGCCGACCAATTGCCCGACACCAAAAACGTGGCCCACCCCAATTACCTCGACCTCGCCTACCGCCTCGACCGCCGCACCGGCCGCCTCATTATGACAAGCGCCCTCGATAATCTCGTGAAGGGCGCCAGCGGCCAAGCCGTCCAAAGCCTTAATTTGCTCTGCGGATTCGATGAAACTGCAGGGTTAACTTAATAAACATGATAAAGATAAAGCACATTTTCCTGCTTGCGGTGCTTATTGCCGTGGGTTGCACCACCCCGTCGGTGACCACGAATCAACCCACGACGCCGGTCGTGGAACAGGCTGAGTATACCTTCGACCCTTCCGGGCCGCCCGCGGGTCATTCCAGCCACGGAGCGGAGCTCAACAAAGGGCCGCGCCAAGCCGCGTATTTGATGGGCACCACCAGCAACGTGTCCTTCCCCATCACCACTGATTCGCCCGAGGCGCAGAAATTTTTCAACCAAGGTGTGGGGCAGATTCACGGCTTTTGGTATCTCGAAGCCGAGCGTTCCTTCCGCCAAGTGCTCAAGCTCGATCCCGGCCATCCCATGGCTTATTGGGGCATCACCATGGCTAACTCCGGCAATCGCGGCCGCTCCAAGCCGCTCATTGCCAAAGCCGTAGCCGGCAAATCTCGCGTGAGCGCGCGCGAGCGAATGTGGATTGACGCGATGGCCGCGTACCAAAATGAAACCGATTCAAAAAAACGCAAAGCCGGTCTACTGAAATCTGCTCAGGAACTCGCCGCCAAGTTCCCCGATGACCTCGAAGCTCAGGCATTTCTCGCATTGCGAATGTACAATGATTCGCGTTCCAAAAAAAACACTGAGGGGGTAGAAAAACAAATCGCAAAAGTTCTCGCCAAGAACCCCAAGCATCCCTGCCATCATTATCGAATTCACCTTTGGGACTACAAAGATCCCAAGCGCGCCGTGCCCTCGATCGGCCAATGCGGCCAAGCCGCGCCCGGCATCGCGCATATGTGGCATATGCCCGGCCACATTCTCTCGCGCCTCAAACGCTACAACGACGCCGCGTGGCAGCAGGAAGCCAGCGCCCGCGTGGACCACGCCCACATGATGCGCGACCGCGTGATGCCCGATCGCATCCATAACTTCGCCCACAACAACGAATGGCTCACCCGAAATCTAGGCCACGCCGGCCGCGTGCGCCACGGCCTCAGCATGGCCAAAAACATGATCGAGCTGCCGCGACTGCCCTCCGTTAAAACCAATGGCACGTGGACCGTTTCCACCCGCGGCAGCTTCACCTACGGCAAACGCCACCTGAATGGGCTGTTGACGGGCTATGAAATGTGGGATGAAATTCTTGCGCTGAAGGACACCCACTACCTGCGCCCCGGCAAAACCGCCGCCGACAAGGCCAAATACTGGCGGCTGCTCGCCTCCGCTTATTTTAATTCCGGCAAAACCACTGAAGCCAACGCGCTCTTGGCCGACATGGAAAAACTGCTCGCCGCGCAGCAATCCGGCAAAACCAAAGCCGGCACCGCCGCCGAAGCCAAAGCCAAGGCCGCCAAGAAAAAAGCTAGCGACGTGCGCCGCGCCAAGAGCAACGCCGAGCGCCCATTCAACACCGCCATCAGCACGCTCACCCGCGGCATCGCCGAGGCGAAAATGTACCACGCACTGGCCAAGGACGACCAAGCCACCGCCAAAACTTTCCTTACAAAAGCATCGGACATCCGGGGCGACCGCAAGGCGCTGCTGCAATATCGTATGGGCGACACCGAAGCCGCTTTGAAATCAGCCGCCGCCGCTGTCAAATCCGGAGCGGAACAAGCGCGCCCGTTGGCGATCCAGGCGTTTCTGCTACACGCCGCCAACAAACCCGCCGAGGCCAAGGCAGCCTTCGAGCATCTGCGCCGCATCGCGCCGCAGCTAGACCTTGAGGTGGAATGCTTTGCCCGACTCGCGCCCTTGGCCAAATCGCTCGGCCTCCCCGCCGATTGGCGCAAGGCACAGCCCACCGCCAAAGACGTCGGCTTGCGGCCCAACCTCGA
>DQLO01000003.1 GCA_015660155.1 Verrucomicrobiota bacterium | reverse complement strand
CGTGCTCGCGCGCCAAATCCGCCGCAGCCCCATCCCGCGCCGAGGTTTTGCCGGTGGAAACCACCCAATACGTCGCGCCCGAGGCCACCCCCGCCACCGCCAAAATCAGAATCACATTTTTCATAATTGTATTTGTTTACAACCTTAAACCGAGACTGCACTCAATGGTATCAGCGCGCAAGCGCAATGAGGTTACCAAAAAAACAAACTGAACCGGAAACGCAGCTTCACTTCCCCGTCAGCTTTTTCACTAAAAAATCATTCACGCCGTGGTAGCTTTTGATGGGTGGGCCGCCTTTGTATTGTACGTGGCACTCGATGCCGAGTTTGTCCATCGCGGCTTTGAGCTTGAGGCCGAGGCGGGGGTGGTGGACCCATTCGTTGGGCGGAGTTTTTTCAGTGACCGGTGTGTCGGCCGAGCCGTAGGTTTGGTAACAGGGCGGGTCGTCGCGGGTGAGAAAGGTGATGGGCGAACTGATGCGCGCGCGTTCGGCGAGTTCGGGCGTCCACTCAATGACACCCTCGCCGCGCAGGCCGAAGATGGCGCGCATGGCCGGATGCGGGATGAGGTTTTTCACGCCAAACCATTCGCGAAAGGTGACGAGGCTGATGGTCGGCTGACCACCGCTGGGGGCGAGGGCGATGAGGCGGGTGGATTCGCGCGCGATGGGATCGGCGCTGTCGGCATCGGCGAGGTCATCGTGGAAGCCGAGCCACATGAGGATGCATGCGCCGGCCGAACCGCCCGTGGCGGCGAAGCGGGTTTTGTCGAGGTTGAAGCGGCGTGCGTTGTGGCGGAGAAACTGCACCGCGCGCGTGGCGTCATGCATCGCGCCGGGCAACGGATTTTTGCCGCCCTCGGTGTAGCGATAGTTGATGGCCGCCACCGAGATGCCCGCAGCGTGCATACGCTTTATTAAGTTTACCTGCCGATGATATTGGCTCTTGTCGCCCGCGCGAAAGCCGCCGCCGTGGATGCAAATGAGCAGCGGCGCGGGGCCGTCGCGTTCCACAAGCCAAAGGTCAAGCTTGTGCCGCGCGTGCGTGCCGTAGGCGATGTCCACCTGCGTTGGCTTGAGCACGGGCCGATTGGCCTCGCGGTCGCGCTGGAGTTTTTGGAACGCCTTCGCCTCGGTGAGCGTGAGCACGCCGTCTTTGTTGGCATCGGCGGCGGGGTAGCGCTTGAGGAGTTTCTGCAGATTCGCGTTGGTCTTGGACGTGGGCTCGGCGGCACTGCAAAGCATAGCCGTAAACAAAAAGCAGAAGATGCGGTTCATGCGGGAAGTCTGCCTGAAATTCCCCGCGCGGCAAATGGAAATCAGCGGCGCAAGTCGACCATCGCCTTGCCGAGCGCGTCGCCAATTAAAAAATAACTCTCGGCATTGCCGAACCAGTGATGGCCGTGGCCGACGTTGGGCGATTGTTCCTTGGGCCGCGCGAAGGCGGTGGTGGGGACAAACATTACATTGCCGCGAAGTTCCTTCCGTTCCGCCGCAGCCTTTTGCGCGGCGCGAATGGCGAGCATATTGGCGCCGCCTTGCGGACCGCCGTTGCCGAGCTCGCCAATGACCACGGGCAGCGTCGGCGCCTTGAACTCGGCGCGCACGTCCTTGATGAGATGCACGAGATTGGTTTCGTAGTCCGCAAGCGCTTCCTTGTCGAACATATCGTTCCAACCTTGAAACCAAATGAAGCCGGCAATCTCCAAGTCCTTCCCAGCCAGCGCGGGAAACTCCGTCGCGACATTCGCCAAGCCTTCGCGGATCTCGGCGAGCATCTTCGTATAATACTCGCCCGTCTCGCCGCCGGCGCTGGGCGGGCGAAAATCCTTGTGCAAACTCTTGCCGCCCCACGCGGTTTTAATGAGCAACACCGGCGTCCCAATCGCGTCGCCAAGCCGATGGCCAATCTGCAGCTCCGGCCCGATGTGATGGCGGCTGTTCTCCGAACCGTATCCGGTGAACCCAATCGTCAATCCACCGGCCATCACGCCCTGCCGATTGCGGAAGCGCACAAAGACATCGTCGCGCACGGTCCAGTTTCCCTCGGCGTCTTTCAGGTGCGAATAGCGCGCGGCGTTTTTCGGATTGGCCATCACGTTTTTCAAGATGCCTTTGCCGCCGTTGTAATAGCGCGGGTGATCCATATCCACCACGCCTTGGCCCTCCATATTCGATTGGCCGGCAAGAATGAAAACCTGCACGGCGTTGGACGACGAGGCCGGCAGTGAGTTGCAGCCGGTTGTGATGAATGCGGCCAGTAACAGCGCGAGAGTAATTAAGGGGGTTCGCATGCGGGAACTTAACTCCAGCGCGAAAAAGGACACAGGAAAAAATCCCCTTGAGATTTTGTGCCCATCAACCGACCAACTCGCGGATGGGCTTGATGCCGGAGTCCACGAGGTAATGCGGACGACCCTGCGAATCGGTCACGGTCGCGGTCTCGGTGTTGATGCCGAGGCAGGTGTAGAGCGTGGCGAAGACTTCCTGGAATTTCACCGGGCGTTCGCTGGGCTCGTTGCCGTGCTTGTCAGTGGCACCGATGATTTGGCCGTGGTTCATGCCGCCGCCCGCCATGAAGGCAAAGTTCGCACGCGGCCAGTGGTCGCGGCTGTTGTTTTTATTAATCTTCGGAGTGCGACCGAACTCGCCCCACATCACGACGGCCACGTCCTTGTTGAGGCCGCGTTCCTTGAGGTCGGTAAGCAGCGCGGAAAGGCCCTGGTCGAGCAGCGGCATTTCCTGTCGCGAACGCGGGAAGTTCATGCCGTCGCCGCCGTGCCAGTCCCAGCGGCTATAGTTCAGCGACACCACGCGCGCGCCGGCCTCGACAAGGCGGCGGGCGATGAGGAAGTTGCGAATCATTTTTGGCGCACCATCGCGCTGATAGCGCGGGTCATTCACACCATAGCGTTCGGCGATGCGCGGGTCTTCCTTGGACACATCCAACGCGTCCATGAGACCACTGTTGGACAGGATGCCGAGCGCCTGCGCGTTGTAGGCATCGAGGCCCTTCATCTGGCCAGTGGCGTCAACAGTTCCGCGAAATTTATCAATGGCACCGCGCAGCCGGTTGCGGTCGTTCAGGCGGTCGAGACTGATGCCCTCGAGCACGAGGCTCTGCGCTTTGGCGTTTGGATTTTTCTGAACGAGCTGCATCGGCGAATGCGCCGCACCGATGTAGCCGCCGTTGCCGGCTTGGCCCCACGTGCGATTGCCGGTGGGGTACATCAGCGAAAGATTCGCGGGCACACCCGCCTGCGACCCCTGCAGTTTGCTGACCCAAGAACCCCAGCTTGGCCAGCCGCCTTGCGGCGCGTTGCGCTTCTCGCTCTGGCACCGGCCGGTCATGCACTGGAAACAATCATGCGCACCATCGGAATCGGCCAGTGAGCGGATGATGGAATATTGGTCGGCCATTTTCGCGAGGCGCGGAAACATCTCGCAAATCTCCACGCCGGGCACGTTGGTCTTGATCGGCCGGAACTCGCCGCGAATCCCCTTGCCCGCCTCGGGCTTGAGGTCAAAAAAATCCAAATGCGATGGCCCACCGGGAAGATAAATATTGATGACCGCCTTGTGCGAGCGGCCGGTCTTTTGCGCGGCCTCCACCTCAAGCAATTGCCCCAGTGAAAGCCCGCCCGCGGCCATGCCGCCGACCTTCAAAAAATCGCGCCGCGTCACGCCATCACAATGCGTGCGACCCTTATCCCGATTACCAAAGAGATCGATCATAACTCTGGTTAAACTAACCGGTTTTAGGACGCTTGGCGAGGGCGGATTTATTCACCCAAGCAGATGACTTCGCCCGTTTGCGTGGTGTAAAACAATTTCCCATTCGCCACCGCGAGGCTGTCCCAGACGGGGAGGGCGGGGAGTTTTTTGGTGGCTTTGGTGAGGCCGGTTTTCACGTCGATGACGAGCAGGAGGGCGCCTTGTTTGCCTTGGAGGGCGGCCTCTTGTTGGGCGAGAATTTTTTGCACCTTGGGGTCGCCCTTGGTGAGTTGCACAAAACTTTCCTCCTCGTCCACGAGGTCGGGCGGGCCGATGACATAAATCGTGTCGCCAGCCTTGGCCATGGCGCGCACAAGAATCGGTAAATCCTGCGTCCAGTCATAGGGCACCGCGGCATTGGTGCTGGCGGCGTTGGCGTTGCCCTTGAATTGCAGAGCCATGCCACTGCGTGCATCGCGCGCCGGAACGGCCTGGACGCCGATCAACTCGCCGTGGTGATTTTTGCCGGAGGCGTCTTGCGCTTTGCCCTTATCGAAATCGCAGGCGAGCATCAGTGCAGGATCATTGGCGGGCGCTTTGCCGGCGTGGAGGGCGGCGACTTCTTCGTCGCTCAAAGCACGATGATAAATGCGGACATTATCAATCATGCCACCAAGGGCATTCGGGCTTTTGTATGTGCCCACGGGACTGCCGTCATCGGAGCCAATCTCGAGGCCTTGCAACGGCGTGCTCGTGATGAGCGCGGGGGCTTTGCCGTGGCCGGCGGGTTTGCCATCCACAAAAATGTGCATCCGCTTGTCCGCTTCGAGCACGGCGGCAATGTGCACCCAGCGGTTCAACACCTTGCCGCGGGCGGAAACGCTCGCGAGTTTGTCCTCCGAGCGCACGAGAAAAGCCGGCGTGCCGCGTTGGATCACCAGCGCGTAGCCATTGGCCGGGCCGCCGCGGGCGAGGATGACTCCGTTGGGCCGCTTGACGTTGACCCACGCAGAAACGGTGAGCGGTTTGCCGGTGGGATCCATGGTTTTGGGCAAGCCGAAACTGACCATCGCAGCCTGCTTGGCCGGGCGCTTGGGCTTTTTGGCCGCGGGCGGCGGGGCTTTTTGCACGCGGTTGGCGGCGAAGAGTTGATGCTCGAGGATGGTGGTCCATTTCAGATATTTCGGCTTGCGACCGAATCCGTAAATTTTTTCCTCATCAAAAACCAGCAAGCGTCCCGAGGGCGCGTAACGACCGGCTTGAAAATAGCCCGCGTGGCCGCCGGCGAAACTGCGGCCGTAGACCCAATAGCTACGGTGGAACCACGTGTCATCGAGAAAACCGGTGGGGCAAAACACGTGCGCGGTGTCGCCGCCCTGCTGGCTGCCTTGTCCGGCGAAGTCGCCGGTGTGCGGGCCGAGGCCGATGCGCTGGCCTTCGCGGTCGAATTTTTGCGACTTCATATAAATGTATTTGTCATCGCTCGAAAGAATGTCAGGCAGGCCGACGGGCATTTGCAAAATCTGGATTCGTTCCTGCAGGCTTTTGTCCTCGCCCGGTTCCTT
>DQLO01000316.1 GCA_015660155.1 Verrucomicrobiota bacterium | reverse complement strand
GGTGACGTGCGGCCCGGGCACACTTTTGCCGAGGGCGACCACCGTGTGTATCGGCCGAGTGGGTGGGTGGAGCGCGGCAGCGAAAAAATTGATCGCATGCGCGAAGTGGCCGAGTCGCACGGCGTGTCGCTGCTGCAACTTGCGTGCCTTTGGAACCTCGCGCATCCGGCGGTGGAGAGCGTCATCCCCACGCTCATTCAGGAAGCGGGCGACGACGCCAAGACCATCGAGGCCAAGCTCGACGACCTCGCCGCGTTGCCGGAGATTTCCCTAACCGACGACGAGCGCGATTTCATTACCGACATCGGCAACAACGCCGGGTGTATGGATTTGAAAGGCGCCAATCCGAATTTCGACGGCCCCGCGCCGTTGCCCGATCGCTGGGGTTTGCAGCCCGGGCACAAGGAGGTTAGCGAACGCTGGGGCATCGTGCCCGAGCGCGACTTGGTTTGCACAATGTAACACGCATCGTTTGCCACGGTGCACTCGGCCTGTTGCTCTTTGCGATGGGTTGCAAAACCGTGGTGAGATTTGCCACGGGCACCCTCACGTCCGGAGGCAATCCCGTGGCCGGCGCGCAAAACGCCGCCGTCGGTTTGGCGATGGATGCAGTGACCGATCCCGGCGGCACAACAACAGCGGAGCCGCAAATCATCACCGTACTCGTTCCCGAAACCGGCCTGCAAAAAGTTTTGCCGTGGCGCGAGGGCATGACCGTGTACACCGCCCGCCGCACCGCCGGCCTCAATCGCCCACCCGGCCCGTGCAAGATTGAACGAGGCGACGAACAAATCGACGGCACCCCCAAAGTCATTCTCGAGCCCGGGGACGTGCTGCGTTTTATTTCCCCCGCCATCCCATGAACGCACGCATTTACATCCTTTGCGCGATGGTCGCCGCCACCGGCTGCAAAACCGTTGCCACTTATACGCTTAAAACCACCGGCGCCATCGCCGAGACGACGATCAAAGTCGGCGGCGCGGTCACCAAAACCGCCATCAACACCACCTTCGACATCGCCGGTGCCGCCTTCAAAAAAGGAGCCGTCACCGTCATCGATACCACCACCGGAGTGACCAAAAAAGTGCCGTGGGAAAAGGGACTGAGCTTGTCGAAAATTGAAACAGCCGGCCGGGTTATTGAAGTTGTCCGCGGCTCACAGAAAATTCAGACTACCGCAGAAACCATTTTGAAACCCGGTGATGTCGTTCGCACCCAATAAGGGATAAAGGATAAATACATCGCGGCGAAGGAACGTTGCGCGGCTACTCGAACACCGCCGATCCTTGGACCGACGATCGGTTTTCTTAATTCCTTCGTCAGGATTCTGCCACCACCGAGTCTTCATTCGCAAATCTCCAGGCAGCAACTAAAGCGAATATTGCGAAAAGAATATCGAGGCCTCCGAAGATTTCCGACTCAGGTTCGAACATCATTTTAGTCACCGGCCCGACTGAAAAGAATCCAATATCCTTCGGCTTGGCGCCATACAGTTTTTTGAACTCCGTCGTGGCCAATGCCAGAAAAAGACTTCGTTGTGATTCTGGAACAAGTGCCATCTCGGGAGATTGCATCACCTGTTCCTCAAACTGTTCCTCAAACGACGACATATCGTGGGCGACGAATATATATTTGCCCGCGAAAATCCCAAAAATACTAAACAGGGCTGCGATCACTCCCAGCATCGCGCTTTTACCCCCAGCGAACTTACTCGCCCCAATGCCGGCCAAGGCACCCACGCCGAAGGCGACGTAGACCACTTCCAACCCGTTGCCAATGGCAATGCCGCCCCAAATGGCACCGCCCAGCAGCGAGCCAAGCAAAGCGCCAATGGCACCCTTGACCAGATTTGGGGGCGCGGATTCGGGGATATAAACAGTTTGGGTGGGCTCGGGTTGGGGGGTGTATTCTTCGCTCATTACAGTCCTTTGGCTTTGCGTCCGTTGGGCGTTGGGAAGCTCCGCGCGACTGGGCACCGGCCGCGGGACATCCTTGGCATCAAGGACGGTGGAAACCTAACAAGTAACGAATCGGCCTACAAGCCCAAAGCCAGTTTGGAAGCCGGAAGCTTGGGGAATTTCACGCGCTCATAAGCCCCACGCAGATCACTGCGAATGCAGCGGTGCCGGCGGTGAGGCACAGGAATAAAATATCAATTGGGGCCATACTTTTCATTGCACCGATGACATAGCAAATTGAGTGCCAAACTATCGGAGCGGGGCCTGTTGACAACCTAGGCGGTTATCCACTTCGCGTGCATAGAGCCTGTAAAAACAGGGGTTTTAGAAGTCAAATCGATGTGGATAATGTGGGAACAACTGGAGGAAATGATCAATTATCAATGATTAAGTCCCTAGGAAAACCCAGTAATTAATGACCCAATAGGATTTGGGGGTTTAGGCCTTGGTCACCCTTGCTCATTCGTAGCTCCACTTGAGTACCCACGGATCCTGCGTGTCTTTCTGGAATTGTTTGAGCTTGGCTTTGTATTCTTCCAGCACTTTGGCGTACTTGGCGTCGGTGGCGAGGTTGACGGCTTCGTTGGGGTCGGCGCTGATGTCGAAGAGCTCGAACTGCGGGCGCTGGATGTATTCGCGCACGGTCTTTTTTCCGTAAGGGGCGCTTTGGCCTTTTTTCCATTGGGCTTGCCAACTGGGCGCGGCCCAGAGGTCGCTGGCGAAGGGGTAGGGCAGTGGGTGCGCGATGTTCCAGATTAGCTTGTACTTGCGATCACGCACTACACGCATGGGGTAGTACATTTGAATTTCATGAAAGGTGTGGCTGGCGTTGATGCGATCCCAGCCCTCGGGATTTTTCTCTGCGAGGATGGGCAGGAATGAGCGGCCGTGAAATTTGTACGGGCCTTTCTTGGCGCCGCGGCCGCCGGGCATCATCGCCAGTTTGGGCTTGGCGGCGCGGTTCTTGGCGTCGTAACCGCCAGCGAAGTCGAGCAGCGTGGGGACGATGTCCACAAAGGAGAGCATCGCGTTGTTCGTATTACCGCGTTCTTTTTGGTACGGATTGCGCACGATGAAGGGCACGCGCAGGCCGCCTTCGTACACGGTGGT
>DQLO01000083.1 GCA_015660155.1 Verrucomicrobiota bacterium | reverse complement strand
TTGTAGCCGCCGATGGATTTGAAGTAGAGCATCATCAGCAGATAGATCACCGCCATAACCGCCGGGATGTATGAGTCCGCCACAAGGGTTTTTCGGTCACCGGCAATACTCGCGCGATGAGCCATTCGTTCGTCCGGCGTCAAGGCGGCCAGAGCAGCGTTTTTATTGGAATTGCCTTCTGCCTTAAATACTTCGGCTGCCACCAGCGTGGCCTTGAGGGCATCCAAGTCGGTCAGTCCATTCACGGCATCATCCACCGCCTTTTGGGCTGCTTCGGTTTCCTTGGCATTTTCTTCCAATTCCTTTTTGTGGGCGGCTGCCTCATTGCGCAGTTCGTCGTAGCTGGAATTCCATTCCTTGGTCTCGCCCTGTTTTTCAGCAATTGCGCCGGATTGTTTCTCCAGGGCTTCGCCGTCTTTTTTCAATTTTTCCAGCTTGGTTTCGTTTGTCTTTTGCTCTTTTTCAAGCCGCTTTTTCTCATTGTCATAACCACCCTTGGGAAGAATTTTCCGGGCCGATGTCAGTTTGCTCTGCACCGCACCCATTTTTCTCCCATCGAGTCCCTGTGCCGCACTGAAGAATAGAAATTTCGAGGTGCTCTCGTTTTGGTATTGAGCGTATACCGCCTCACTCTCCGCCTTGAGCGCCTCGCCGGCAAACCGGTCTTTTGCGTAACCCAATCCGGGCGAGCCAATCAGGCCCGCGGACAGCATGCCGATGCCGCCCATAATGCTGATGGCAATGGCACCCGTGCGCGGATACCGATCCGAAGCGACTGCCAACATCGTGGGCCAGAAAAATGTTTTTCCGATGCCATAAATTGCCAGCGCAACAAACGCGCCTGCAAACGTTTCAATGCCGCTTGCAAGGTTTAGCCCCAGGCAAGCGAGCACGGCACAGACGAAAAGAATTCCGATTGGCGAGAGTCCCAATTTATCCTCGATCCAACCCGCACAAAAGCGCAGGCCAAACATCATCGCCGAGGTGAACACAAACAGTATTTTGCCCTGCTCGGTCGAAAGAATGTTGCCGGTGATATTCTGAATCCATTGATCCGTTCCCAGTTCCACCGCGCCCACCAAAGCGTGTGTAATGAAGAGCACAAACAGCAACATTGCGCCCATCGCCCAGCGCATCGTAATGCCCATTCCCAACATCAGTGCAGCAGCAATAATGAGCGTGCCCATGTGCGGAAGGTTAAAAGCGATTTGCGCAAAGATGGCGAGCAACCCGCACATCATCAGCAGCATCCATGATTGCGTGGGGATTTCTGTTTGCCGACGCGTCATCACGCCCGCCACCACCACCAGCAACACACCCAGCATCCAAGCGCTGGCCTTGTCCATTCCGAGGTTGGTGCTAAAGAACAACACCAACAGGTACGCCACCACCAGCGCGCCCAGCACGCCGACGTCGCGAAACATTTCGCCTATTCCCAGCCCCTTTTCAGATGCCTCCGATTTCGGGAATTTTTGGCCAAAGAACATCCAGCCGTACATCACTGTGGGAATCAGGTACAACGCCAGTTGCTCTTTCCAGCCCCATCCAAGTTTGTCGCCCAAAATCCAACCACACATTCCGCCGATGATTAATCCGGCCGGCCAACTCGCGTGCAGGATGTTCAAATAATGCGTGCGCTTTTCCGGGAAGAGTCTGGCAACTAACGGGTTCGCCACCGCCTCGAGCACACCATTCGCCGTGGCGAAAATAAACATGCCCCAGAAAAGAAATTTGTAAACCATGGCTCCACCCATCTCCGCATCGGGCATAAAGGTCACAACGGCCGACAGAATATGCAGCGCGAACGCCGCGACCACCAGTTTGCCGTAGCCCAGTTTATCCACCAGAAATCCGCCAATGATGATGCCAAAGCAGAATCCCGTGAAACCCGCGCCGCCAATCGCGCCCAGCTCCGCGCCGGAGAAGCCGTACTCGCTACCCCAAGTTCCGAAAATACCGCCACGAATGGCGAAGCCCACACCGGCGGCCAAAATAGCCATAAAACCGGCCCACAATAAACGCATACGATTTTTTTCTTCACTCATAATAGTATCCTTGATTTACACAGGAAGACCCTCGTTAAAAACAGGGAACGCGGCCAACCTCCTTGAGCGGTTTGCCTTATAACAAAATCGCCAAAAAGTCAACGCCAAAGACGACTTACGCAAGCCCTCGCCTTGGGTGCTGACACGGGGAATTGAGACGCTGAAAATATTTTCAATCCACATTTTGCCGTCAACATCCATCACGGCACCACGTTGTTCGTCCCCTGCAATTCGTTCAGCGCTCGATTGACCACACGCACGATGTATTTATTGGGCTGATTCTTCAGCGCGTTTTTCAGTGCTGGAATGGAGGGCTTGGCTTGGGCGTCCATTTCGTCCAGCACAATCGCCGCCGCGAGTCGGCCCCATTGATGCTCGCTTTGCAGTTCCGTTTCTAAAACCGGCAACGCCAGCTTCGCCTCGCCGAGTTTCGCCAGGGCTCGGGCGGCGGCGATGCGGACGCTGGGGGATTTGTCTTTCAACGCAGTGATCATCGGCTGCTTCGCGTTGGCCGCTTGCGGGCCGATGTTGCCCACGCCGGTGGCGCCCCAATATCGCACGGCGGCGTCCGGATGCCGCATCGCTTGCAACATCGACGGCAGCGCGTACACGCCGGAGGACGCCATCGCGGCGGCGTTGCCGAGTTGGGCGTTGAGTTTGGTTTTGCCTTTGAGAATGTTGTAGCGCGAGCCTGCTGCCTTTTCGCGAATCTCGATTTCCGCTTCGGGCAACAAGCCGAGGTCGCCGGTGCGCTTTACCCAATCCGAATGGGCCGCGCGCAGTTCGTTTAATTTGTCGGCGTGTTTGCGTTCGCCGATGAGATTGTGAATTTCGTGCGGGTCAGTTTCCAAATCGTACAATTCCTCCGTGGGTTTAGTGGACGCCATAAAAAGTTTGGCCGCCGCCGGCAGTTTCCCAGCCTCGGCCACGCGGCGAATCTCCCGCATTGTCGCACCCTTTTCCGGCGTGTTCATATATTGATAATACGTCTTGAGCGGTTCGTAATTCCGGATGTAGCGAAAGCGCGGGCCGCGCACGCTGCGGATGATGTCGTAGCGTTCATCCATCCGATCGCGCGCGCCAAACACGAACTTGCGCGGCGCACCACCAATGAAGCTGCGGCCTTGCATATGCTTGGGAATTTCCAGTCCGGCCAGTTCCAAAACAGTGGGGCCAAAATCAATGGAGCTGACGAGCCGATAGCTAACCGCCGCTTTGCCGCCCGGCTGTCGCACGATGAGCGGAACGCGCGTGCCCGAATCGTACAGCCACCGCTTCGCGCGAGGCAGGCCGACACCGTGGTCGCTCCAGAAAAAAATGATGGTGTTTTCGTAAAGGCCGTCCTCCTTCAACTGCCCGATGAGGTCGCCGGCCCACGCGTCCATGGCGGTGATGAGTTCGTAGTTGCGTTTCCAATCCTCGCGCACGATGGGCGTGTCCGGATAATACGGCGGCAGCGTGAGTTTGCTGGCGTCCTGACGTTGCGAGGGTTTGAGATTGGCGGTTACCGTTTTGTATTTCGCCTCGCTCGCAATGCCGCTTTCGTGGCAACCGGTGAAGTTGAACACCGCAAAAAACGGCTGACCCTTTTTCCGTCCGCGCCAATGCCCTTTGCGACCGGACATGTCCCACGTTTCTTTCGGATGACGAAACTGATAATCGGTCTTGGAATTGTTCGTGCAGAAATAACCCGCCTCGCGCAGATACATCGGGAACGGCCGGATGTGTTCGGGCAACACCGCTTTGCAGCGCATATGATGCGTGCCGAGGGTGGTTTGGTACATCCCCGTGATGATGCCCGACCGGCACGGCGCGCACACTCCCGCCGTGGTAAACGCATGCGTGTACCGCACACCCTCCGTCGCGAGCCGATCAAGATGCGGCGTAATCGCACGCGCATCGCCATAGCAACCAAGGTGCGAGCTGATGTCCTCCGCCGAGAGCCAAAGAATGTTCGGGCGGTCGGCCGCCTTCAATGCCCCCGCCGCCATCGCACAAATCACCAACACCCAAGAATGAATTCGCATGCCCGAAGGGTATTTGATTTGCTCATTCGCTGGCCAACACTAAAATAGCCGCACGCCATCATCATGAAAAAATACACTCTGCTGCTGCTGTTCATTTTCGCCACGGCTGCCACCTCCAACGGTGCCCCGCCCACCGGCCAAATCCACGTTGGCTGGGCGATGACCAGCATCACGCCGGACCAACCGGT
>DQLO01000280.1 GCA_015660155.1 Verrucomicrobiota bacterium | reverse complement strand
GTACGCGATGCCGTTGCAGGCAAAGAGCCCGTGGGTTTCGCGGTAAACGCGCGTCATGTGCGTGGCAAAAGATTTGGCCACGCCGTAAGGATTCACCGGCATGTGCGGGGTGGATTCATCCTGCGGCGAAACTTCGGGGCGTCCAAAAATTTCACTGGAGGAGGCGTGATAAAAGCGGGGTGCTTCGGAAAGGTCACGCATCATCTCCAGCAAGCGCAAAGTGCCGATGGCGGTCATATCGGCGGTGGCCTCGGGAATCTCGAAGCTCAAGCCCACGTGGCTTTGGCCGGCGAGATGGTACAGCTCATCGGGCGCAGCTTTTTCCAACACCCGGCGCAGCGTGGTGGGATCGTCCAGTTCGGAGTAGTGCAGGAAGAGCGATTGATTGTAAATTTCCGGATTGTGATAAAGATGATCGAGGCGCGAACGCTCCAGCGTGCTGGTTCGGCGGACGAGGCCGTGGACTTCGTAGCCTTTTTCCAAAAGCAAATCGGCGAGGTAGGAACCGTCCTGCCCGGTGATGCCGGTGATCAATGCGCGCGGGCGGCTCATTCGCGTTCCACGAGTTTGCCGGCGCGTTGATCGGCCAGCAGTTGCACGTCGGCGTCGACCATTAGCTTGGCCAGTTCGGCGAATTTCACTTGGGCTTCCCAGCCGAGTTTCTCCTTGGCCTTCGTGGGATCGCCCACGAGCAATTCCACCTCGGCGGGGCGATAGTAGCGCGGATCAATTTCCACGTAGCCTTCCCAATTCAAATCCACGCGCTCGAAGGCGACTTCGAGAAACTCCCGAATGGTGCGCGTCTCGCCGGTGGCCACCACGTAATCGTCTGGCTCATCCTGTTGCAGCATCCGCCACATCGCGTCGACGTATTCCTTGGCGTAACCCCAGTCGCGTTTGGCATCGAGGTTGCCGAGGTAAAGTTTGTCCTGCAAACCGGCCTTGATGCGGGCGACGGCGCGGGTGATTTTGCGCGTCACAAATGTTTCGCCACGCCGCGGTGATTCGTGATTGAAAAGAATGCCGTTGCTCGCGTGCATCCCGTAGGATTCGCGATAATTCACCGTCACCCAAAACGAATACACCTTCGCGCAACCGTACGGACTGCGCGGATAAAACGGCGTGGTTTCCGTCTGCGGCACCTCCTGCACTTTGCCAAACATTTCGCTGGAGGAGGCCTGATAAAAACGCGGTTTGATGCCCACCTCGCGAATGGCTTCGAGCAGGCGCACGGTGCCGGTGGCGGTGATGTCGGTGGTGTACTCGGGCGCATCGAAGCTCACGCGCACGTGGCTTTGTGCGGCGAGATTGTAAACCTCCGCCGGCTCGATTTTGCTGATGAGCCGCGCCATTCCGCTGGCGTCGCTGAGATCGCCGTAGTGCAGCTTCAGGCGGTTATCCTCCACGTGCGGATCCTGATAAATTGCATCCAACCGCCCGGTATTAAACGTGCTGGCGCGGCGAATGATGCCGTGAACTTCGTAGCCTTTTTCCAAAAGCAACTCAGCCAGATAGGAGCCGTCTTGTCCGGTGATGCCGGTGATGAGCGCGGTTTTTGCCATGCGGCTGTGAACGTGCCGCGAGCGGGCGCGGGTTGGCAAGCCAATTTGCAAACCACCCTCGCGGCTTGCACTGGAAGCGCGTTGCTGCATACTGCGCTGATGCGCGCATCAATACTTTTGAATTCCTGTTTGTTGGCAGCCCTGTTTACTTTGGGTTGCGGCCAATCGGGAAACCCCGGAGGTTCTGCTCCTGTCATCCCTAAGTCTTCGCCCGGCAAAATTGTGAAACTCAACTCAACAACCCACACCAATCGACTCGCCAAGGAAAAATCGCCGTACCTTCTCCAGCACGCGCACAATCCGGTGGACTGGTTTCCGTGGGGCGAGGAAGCTTTTGCCAAAGCCAAAAAAGAGGGCAAGCCGATCTTCCTGTCCATCGGCTACTCCACTTGCCATTGGTGCCACGTGATGGAGCGCGAAAGTTTTGAGGACGAAGAAGTCGGCGCGCTGCTCAACAAACATTTCGTGTGCATCAAGCTCGACCGTGAGGAACGGCCGGATGTAGATAAAATTTATATGTCCTTCGTGCAAGCCACCACCGGCGGCGGCGGTTGGCCGATGAGTGTATTTCTTACGCCGGAAAAAAACCCATTCTTTGGCGGCACATATTTTCCCAAGCGGGATTTCATGTCCCTCTGCAGCCGCGTGAACGAGCTTTGGAACGATGCAGAGAAACGGCCTCTCATCGAAAAAGACGCCCTCAACATGGCAAAGGGCTTGGCCGAAGCCAGCGCCCGAAAACCGGATCCCAATGCCAAGCTCAACTACGCCCTGCTCACCAACGGCCTTGCGCAAATCAAAGCCACCTATGATCCGCGCTTCGGTGGGTTTGGCGATAAGCCGAAATTTCCCCGTCCCAGCGAACCGGCGTTTGTGCTGTGGCAATCGGCGCGGGCGGACGATGCCGATGGCATCCGGATGGTCACCCACACCTGCGAACGCATGGCGGCCGGTGGAATGTACGATCAACTCGGCGGCGGTTTTTCCCGCTATTCGGTGGATGAAAAATGGTTGGTGCCGCATTTCGAGAAAATGCTCTACGACAACGCCCAGCTCATTCATCTGTATCTCGATGCCTATTTAGTAAGCGGCGACGAACAGCACGCCGCCGTGGTGCGCGACATCCTCCGCTATCTCGCACGCGACATGACGCACAAAGGGGGCGGATGGTATTCCGCTGAGGATGCGGACAGCGAAGGACAGGAAGGCAAATTTTATTGCTGGACCCAAGCCGAGCTGGAAAAAATCCTAAACGCCGAGGAGTCCGCGCTCATCACACGTCATTATGGCATCACCGAGCACGGCAATTTCGAAGACCACAGCCATCCCGAGCCGCTGAAAAATCTCAACGTGCTAAGCATTGTGGATCCCAACCTCACCGAGGCCGACAAAGTGCTGCTCACTTCCGCCCGCAAAAAAATGGACGCCGTGCGCGACAAACGCATCCGCCCGCATTTGGATGACAAAATCCTTTCCAGTTGGAACGGCCTCATGCTCGGCGCCGTGGCTCGCGCGTACGCGGTGCTCGGCGATGCGGCGTATTTGAAAATGGCCGAAGCCAACAACGCCTTCATCCTCAAAACTTTTTGGGATGCCAAAACCAAAACGATGTATCACCGCTGGCGCGATGGCGCACGCGACTCGGTGCAGTTGCTCGACGCTTACGCGTTTCAACTCGACGGCACGCTGCATCTTTACGAAGCCACGCTCAAGCCCGAGCATCTCTCGCAAGCGATTGCTTTGGCCGACCGAATGATTGAGTTGTTTTATGATAAAGAAAACGGAGGGTTCTTCCAAAGCGCCGGCAGCGCCGACCTCATCGTGCGTGCCAAGGAAGATTACGACGGCGCGATGCCCTCGTCTAATTCCGTGGCGGCGCTGGCATTTCTCAAGCTGCACAAGATGACGGAGAAAAAAGTGTACCGCGACAAAGCGGGAGCGACGCTCAAATTGTTCGCGCTCAATCTGGATCGCGGCGCGCGCGGCGTGCCTTACCTAATGATGGCGCTGGATTTTTATCTGCACGAACCCTACCGCGTGGTGGTGGCCGGCGCGCCCGGCGATGCCGCCACACAAAAAATCCTGCACGCGGTCCACGGCCAATATCAGCCGAACCGCATCGTGCTGGGCAACATCGGCCCAGTGGAGGAATTCGCCAAGACACTCAAGCCGGGAAAGGATGGCCCCGACGCCTACATTTGCTCCGGCCGCGAGTGCAAACAACCCACGCACGTGATGGCGGAGATTCAAAAATATCTCCAACCAGCACCGCCCACTTCCATTGATTTACTGCAAGAACAGGAAAAAGCGCCAGAAACACCGGAAAAGCCTGAATCGGACTAGGTTTTACAGAAATCAAATTGTCCGTGAACCGTTTTTGTGGTAGTGTGCTGCACAGGAGGAAAACAGTATGGATAAAAAAACAAAATTCGGAATCACGCTCGCGGTGACTGCAATCTTGGTGATCGGCGGAGTGGTGCTCATCACCAAACAATCCAGCGATAAAATTTGCGAATATTGCGGCAAAACGGTGGTGAATCTTGGGATGCACCAAATAATGTGCGAAGAAAATCCCAACGACGCCACGATGAACACTAAAGGGACCGGCAAGGTGCGCAACAACGACTAGCGCCCGCGCGCACTATATATAGTACATCTCGCGGTCGCGCCCGCTGGCCTCGAGGATTTGCGCGAAGGTGACTTGGTCGGCCGATTCGGTGAGCGACGCGCTCGCACTCTTCCACGCCTCGCGCAGGCCCGCCGGGCAATCATCATCCACAATCGCCGGCACATCCAAAATCGATCCCTCCGACGCGCGCCACACCATACCGAGTGTGATTTCCTCAGGCGCTTTCGCCAGCCGATAACCTCCATGTTTGCCGCGCACGCTATCCACCAAACCCGCGCCTTTCAGCTCAATGAGAATTTGCACGAGATAATTGGCGGAAGTCCCCACCGTCTCGGCAAGTTCCTCCACCTTACGGGCCGGCCCCTCGCGCGGCAACGACGCCAGCGAGAGCACGGCGCGCGCTGCGTAATCGGTTTTGACCGAAAGTTTCATGTGCCAAACCTATGACACAAGGTGACCCGCGCCAATGGAAATCTTGGCCGATGACACGTCCGCCGCTATAACCCCCCCGTGAGCGGCACACTGCGCGTCCATGAAATTTACCTCAGCTTGCAGGGCGAAAGCACTTTCGCCGGCCGGCCGTGTGTCTTCGTGCGGCTCACCGGCTGCGACCTTCGCTGTTCCTACTGCGACACCGCTTATGCCTTCACCGGCGGTGAAACAATGACGCTCGCCGCCATCCAAAACGAAATCGCCGCCCAAGCTGAAGGCTATCCAGAACCTCCGCTTGTGGAACTCACCGGCGGTGAGCCGCTTCTGCAAAAGGAAACTCCCGCACTAATGACCGCCCTCTGCGACGCCGGCTTCACCGTGCTCCTCGAAACCAGCGGTGCACACGACCTCGCCGCTATCGATCCTCGCGTCCATCGCGTTGTGGATCTCAAATGCCCCAGTAGCGGCGAACACGAAAGGAACCTCGAAAGCAATTTCACAAACCTCCGCCCCACCGACGAAGTTAAAT
This sequence comes from Verrucomicrobiota bacterium, assembly GCA_015660155.1. Classification (GTDB taxonomy): domain Bacteria; phylum Verrucomicrobiota; class Verrucomicrobiia; order Limisphaerales; family UBA1100; genus JACNJL01. The sequence goes on along the minus strand of DQLO01000280.1, from coordinate 876 downwards.
GCGTCATCGGAACCCGCGAAGATTACGAATGGGCCAAGGCGCAACTCCAAAAAATCCATGGCCTTTGCGAAGTGGGCGAAGTGCTTTTCTCGTGGGTCAACCCGCTCACCGCCAAACAGCAAGACGAATCCCTCAAACCCGTACCCGCCGACCACACCCCCATCACCCGCCGCCAACTCGCCGAAGCCATCATCGACGACCGCCTCCCCGTCCGCTTCCAGCTCCAACAACACAAACATATTTGGCCCCCGGAGCAAAAAGGCGTTTAATGAACCCCCACCTCCAACTCCTGCGCGACTACGAAAGTCGCAACGTTACCCACCTTGCAGAGGACAGCTCGTGGCCGATCGTGTGGGATCGCGCCAAGGGTGTGCACGTGTGGTCTATCGATGGCAAAAAGTATCTCGACCTCACCGCTGCTTTCGCCGTTGCCACCACCGGCCACGCCAACCCGCGCGTCACCAAGGCCGCACAGGCCCAACTCGCAAAGCTCCCTCACGCCATGGGCGACGTACACCCACACACCCTCAAGGGCCAACTCGCCCGTGAACTTTCCAAACTCACCTTCGAACGCTGGAAACGCGGCCGCGGCAAAACTATTTTCTGCAACTCCGGTTTCGAAGCCGTCGAAGCCGCACTAAAGACCGCTCTGCTCGCCACCGGCAAAAAGGGGGTTATTGCCTTTGAAGGCGCCTACCACGGCCTAGGCTACGGCGCCCTCACCGCCACCCACCGCGAACATTTCCGCAATCCCTTCAAAAAACAACTCAGCAAATTCGGCCACTTCGCGCCCTTTCCCATCACCGCCAAGGAATTGGCCGAAACAGAAACACAACTCAAAGCCTTCTTCAAAAAACACCCCATTGGGGCTATGCT
>DQLO01000406.1 GCA_015660155.1 Verrucomicrobiota bacterium | reverse complement strand
TGGAGAGTTGCATTGGGAAATGTTTTTGGCGGTGCCATTGGTCACGCAGATAGTCGGCCAACAGGTGAGGATCGCGCATCGCTTTGGCGGCGTTGCCGGTGAGCGTGGCGGTTTCCACTTCGTCCACAACCGTTGCGGCGTGATGCGCGCGAAAATGGGCCTGCACTTCATCGCGCCGCGCAAAGATGATGGGCTCTTCGGTTTGCAATGATTTCCAAGTGGTGCGCCATTTGGATTGTTCGATCCACGCGTTCACGGCTTCCTCATCTTTCACGATGCGAATGCGCGACTTGAATTTTTCAAAGGGCACACGCGCCAAGTGATCGGCGTGAAATTGAACGAGCTTGTTTTGATAATCGTGATGATTGGGCGGGCCAAGATACGTATCCGTGAAACCGCATTGGGCGACGAAGGTGAAGTTGCCTTTCGGGGCTTCGATCTCGTTTTTCTCGGTGGCGTAAAATTGGTCGAAATGTTTTTCAAACGTGTGCCGCTCGGCTTGGCCGCGATTGAGCCACACGGTGTCATCCAGTTTGCTGGTGAAAAGCCGTTGGCCCGATTCCTTGCCTTTGCCTGACTTACGAAGGGTGCGAAGCTTCAGCGAATACCGCGCTGGGCGCTCGAGCACAAGCAGCGCAATTTGAAACAGCGGATAAGCGCGGCCGGTGAGTCGGATTTCTTTGGCGATGGATTCGACGCCCTGCGTGTCCGGCACAAAATCGACTTTGATATCGAGCTGCTGCACCTCGGGGCGTTGAGGTTTGCCGCCGCGTTGGTCGCGATTGACGCGCCGATTATCTCTGCCACCACCACGTTGATCGCGTTGCTCCACGCGTGGGCCGCCTTTGCCTTGGGGTTTTCCACTGCCACTGCGTTGGGCTTGGCTACTTTGGGGGCGACGATCACCGGCGGGTTTGCGGTCGCTGCGCGGGGGGCGGCGGTCGTCCCAACCACCCGTGCGCCCGCCGCCTTTGCGTCCACGCGGACGATCTTGTTCGCCCTTGTGATTGGCGTATTTGTTCACACCCGTACCTTCCTGCGCCCAGTCGGGCAGGAATTGCAGGTCGAGAGACAGCTCGTTGTCGGATTCAGCGCTCATGCGCGGGCCTGAAACAAATCAGGTGGGTGCGGAAAGGTTGGGATGTTTTGCGCAGAAAGGCAAGCCCCGCGTGCGGATTTTTGTGTTGTGAACTGTTGCCCAATATCCTCGGCTTGCGCGCTGCGGAGTTGCGGGGCTAAACTGCGTTTGTGGCCCATGCAGAATTTGTTCACCTACACGTGCATAGCGAGTTTTCGATGCTGGATGGGGCGTGCCGTTTGGACAAGTTGGTGGCGCGCGCGGCGGAGTTGGAGTTTCCATCGCTGGCGATTACCGATCACGGGGTGATGCACGGCGCGGTGGATTTTTATGAAAAGGCGCGTGCGGCCGGCGTGAAGCCGATCATCGGCTGCGAGGTGTACATCGCGCCGGGCAGTCGGTTTGATAAAAAGGCGAACACTCGAGGCAGCAAAGACGGCTACAATCATTTGCTGTTGCTGGCGGAAAATGAGGCGGGCTACAAAAATCTCGTGCGCCTCACCACCGCCGCGCATCTCGAGGGGTTTTATTACAAACCGCGCATTGATAAGGAAATTCTCGAGCAACACAAAGAGGGGCTCATCGCGTTTAGCGGATGCCTTGCGAGCGAGATTCCGCAGGCGATTATGCGCGACAACCCCGACCGCGCCCGCGAGGCGATCGATTGGTTTAAGCAAACCTTCGGCAAGGAACGCTTTTTTCTGGAGCTGCAAAACCACGGCATCAACGAACAAGCCAAGGTGAACGCCCAGCTCATCCCGTGGGCGAAGGAGTTTGACCTCAACCTCGTGGCCACCAACGACGTGCACTACATCGAGCGCGAACATTCGCATGCGCACGACGCACTCATCTGCATCGGCACCCAAACGCACTTGAGCGATCCCAACCGCATGCGCTATGTGCCCGAGCAATTTTACCTGCGCGATGCGGATGAAATGGCCGCGCTCTTCAGCGAAGTGCCGGAGGCGGTGCGCAACACCCTCGCCGTGGCCGAGCAGTGCAACGTGGAAATCGAACTGGGCAAGCTGCACTATCCGGTTTTTGAACCGCCGGAACTGTTCACACGCGAAGGCTATCTCCGGCATCAAGTGGCCGAGGCGATGCACCCGCGCTACGGCGTGCGGTGCGAGGCCAAGGGCGAGGAATTTATTTGCCACTCCATTGAAGACGCCAGTCGGTTGCCGAATTTCGAACCAATCGAAGGCACCAACCCCGCCGAGCTCAACGACCCCGCCGTGGCCGCAGCGTTGGCGAAGGTCATCGACCGCATTCAACTGGAGCTGGGCGTCATCGAAAAAATGGGCTTCACGAGTTACTTTTTGATCGTGGGCGACTTCATCCGGCACGGCCAAAAAAACGGCATCACCTGTATTGCGCGCGGCTCGGCGGCGGGTTCGTTGGTGACGTATTTGCTGGAAATTTCCAACGTGGATCCGCTGCGCTACGGGCTGCTCTTCGAGCGTTTTCTCAATCCCGAGCGCGTCAATCCGCCCGACATTGACATCGATATTCCGGATGATCGCCGTCCGTTTCTCATCGAATACGTGCGCGAAAAATACGGGCGCGATTGCGTGGCGCAAATCATCACCTTCGGCACGATGGGCTCCAAATCCGTCATCCGCGACGTGGGCCGCGTGATGGGTCTCAGCTACGGCGAGTGCGACCGCCTCGCGAAGATGGTGCCC
>DQLO01000058.1 GCA_015660155.1 Verrucomicrobiota bacterium | reverse complement strand
TGCGCAAGATCGATGGCGTGGAACGCGTGCAGCCGAAGGTGTTCGTGCTAGCGCGTTCGGTGCAGCTCGACGACGACACGCGCGAGTTCGACACCATCGTCGTGCCGTGGATCGATGCCGGCGCGCAAGTTCTTTCCTCCGGCCCGGGATTCTCGTCCATCGACGCGCGAGAGTGCATCATCTCCGAGGCCTATTTGGAGTCGATGGGGTTCGACAGTCCCGACCAATTGATGGGCCGCACGGTGACCATTCGCGTGACGGAACATCCGATGTTCGCGCTGGTTGGGCGCGGCGGCTTGGATTCGTCGGCGTTGGAAAAATTTCAAGACATTGCCATGTTGCTGAAAAACCCACCGAAGAACCGCGTGCGGATGGTGTTCAGCCTTTTTTTTCTGCTGCGCGACCTCGCCAATTCCGAGGAACTCAAGGCATTGGCGGAGCCCGAAGGCGAACCGGTGGAGTTCCGCGCCAAAGTGGTGGGCATCTCCAAGAAAGGATTGCTCACCAACATCGTGTACGTGCCCGACGGCTTCGCGATGCAAATGGGGCGCGTGCTTTTCAATAACGAAGAAATGTACACCGAAAAAAACTGGGGCATGGGCATGGTGCTGCTCGCCAAAAGCAAAGAGGACGTGCCGCGCGTGAAGGCCGCCGTGAAGGCGCTGGGCTTCCGCGCACACACGATGGAAGATCTCATCGGCAAGCTGCATGACTTCTTTGCCACGCTGCAGAGCATTATGATCCTCTTCGGCAGCATTGCGTTTTTTGTGGCCACATTTTCGATCGTGAACACGCTGCTAATGGCCGTGGTGGAACGCAAGCGCGAGATTGGCGTGCTGCAGGCGCTCGGTGCCACGCGCGCGCACATCCTCAAAATGTTCGCCTGCGAAGCGGCGGCCATCGGATTGCTGGGCGGCTTGCTCGGCGGGTTGATCGGCTGGGCGATGTCCCAAGCCGGCAACGCCTTTTCGCATTACAAATGGGGCCACATCATCGGCTCGGCGGATTTGTTCGTGATGCCCGGTTGGCTGTTTCCCGTGTTGCTTGTTTTCACCACACTGCTCGGGCTCATCGCCGGCGTGTACCCCGCCTGGCGCGCCTCCCGCCTCGATCCCGTCGCGGCGTTGCGGTACGAGTAATTTCCAACCATTAATCGAGTCGCACACAGTTGAACGTTCCCATTTTTCAAATTGATGCCTTTGCTGTCGGACCTTTCACGGGCAATCCGGCAGCGGTTTGTTTGTTGGAAAAGGAGGCTGATGCAGATTGGATGCAGTCGGTGGCGGCGGAAATGAATCTTTCGGAGACGGCGTTTGTTGCGCCGCGCACCGATGGCTTTGAGCTGCGGTGGTTCACGCCGGTGGCGGAGGTGGATTTGTGCGGGCACGCGACGCTGGCCAGCGCGCACTTGCTTTGGGAAACGGGACGGTTGGCGGAAGCGGACACAGCGCGCTTTCACACGCGCAGTGGCTTGCTCACGGCGGTGCGCGTGGACGATTGGATTGAACTGGATTTCCCTGCCACGCCGGCTGAGTCCATTGAGCCGCCGCCGGGCTTGTCGGATTTGCTTGGCAGTGTGCCGAAATTTGTCGGGCGTAGCCGGTTTGATTTGTTGCTGGAATTGACCGACGCCGAGGAGTTGCGCGATTTGAATCCGGATTTTGTCGGCTTGAGCAGTTTGCCCGTGCGCGGGTTGATCGTCACCGCCAAATCCGACGTGCCGGAGTACGCTTTTCTTTCACGCTTTTTCGCTCCCGCCGCAGGCATCAACGAAGACCCCGTCACCGGCTCGGCGCATTGTGCGCTCGCACCGTTTTGGGCGGAACGTTTGGGCAAAACTGAAATGACCGCTTACCAATGTTCCCCGCGCGGCGGCGTTGTAAAAGTGAAATTGGCAGGTGACCGGGTTCTGTTGCGCGGAAAGGCGGTGACGGTGCTGCGCGGGGAGTTGGTTTAGTTGGCTTGTTTCAGTCCGCGTTTTTTTAATTGGTCGAGCAGCACGGCGGCGAGGATGAGGAGGCCAAAGACGACTTTTTGCATATGCTCGCCCACGCCGGTTTGGTTCATGCCGCTGTAAATCACCGCGATGATGAGCGCGCCGATGAGCGTGCCGAGGATGCGGCCTTCGCCTCCCGCCAAACTGGTGCCGCCCACGACGACGGCGGCGATGACTTGCAACTCCTCACCTTCGCCAAACCGCGGGTTGCCGTTTCCAAACAGTGACGCATTGATGATGCCCGCCACGCCGGCGAGCAATCCGCACAGCGCGTACACGAAAATCAACACCCATTTCACTGGCACGCCGGAAAGTCGCGCGGCCTCGGCGTTGCCACCCACGGCGTAAATGTAGCGGCCGAGCGTGGTGCGCGTCATGAGAATGTGCGCGCCGATGAATAGCAGGATCATGAGCATAACGGGATTGGGCACGCCGAGGAGGGTGGACTGGCTGCCAAGCCAATCGAAGCCGGTGGCGTCCACGCTGATGTTTTCCCTCGGGGCGATGATGTGCGCCAAGCCGCGGGCGATCATCATGACGCCCAGCGTGCAAATGAAAGCCGGGATGCGAAACGCGGTGATCATCACGCCGGAGAACGCGCCGAACAGGCCGCACAATCCCAGACCGCCGAGGCAACAGCAGATCATGCCGATGGCCGTGGCGTCCGTCGCGCCGCCCCAGTGCTCGATCATCCACGCGGTAGTCACCGCCGCGAAGGCCATCAAGCTGCCCACGGAGAGATCGATGCCGGCGGTGATGATCACCAGCGTCATGCCGATGGCGATGATGGCGGTGTATGAAATGTGGTTGGCAATGTTTAGCACGTTGCCGCGCGTCAGGAATTGCGACCACTCATAGCTGTCGGGTACGATCACGGTGGCGCCGGCGAGCGACGGATGCCGTTGCTGGAGGCCGGGCAAAGTGTGATCTCCCTCCGAACCCGGCTTGGGCCGCAGCACGCCGTTGGCGGAGGCTTCGTAAGTGGCGGCGATGAAATGCACGGTTTGGTTTTGCTCGCCCAGTTCGCGCAATGTTTCCGAGTAGTCGAGAGGCGAACCAGATTTTACCTCAATGACGTGGCAACCGGCTTGCTCCAATCGCGTTTTTAGTTCCTTGGCAAAAGGCTGTTCGTCGTCTCCGCCGCGGATGGCAATGAGCACTTTGGCGGAAGAATTTTGGCTGGAGATTTTTTCCGCAACCTCGCGGGCGGCCTCGTCGGTGACGGGGTGAATCACCCGCCATGTCGCCACGGTGAAATAAGCAAAGAGCAGCAGCAACACCAGCAGAGTGCCAAACTCGGAAACGATTCTGGATTGGAAAATTTTTTTCATGCCGCCAATTCCGTTTGCCCGACGGCGAGCCGCATGAGATCCGCCTGCGTGGCGCCGGCCACGTCGGTGATCTCGCCGGTGACGCGGCCCTCGTGCATCACCAGAATCCGGTCGCTCATGCCCAGCACCTCGGGCAGCTCGGAGCTGATCATGAGAATGGCCTTGCCGGCCGCGGCGAGGCGGTTGATGAGCTGATAGATTTCGTATTTCGCGCCGACATCGATGCCGCGCGTGGGCTCGTCAAAAATGATCACCTCCGCATTGCGCTCCAACCATTTAGCCAGCACGACCTTTTGCTGGTTGCCGCCGGAGAGCGTGCCGGCGGATTGGTCGGCGCTGGACAATTTGATTTGCAGTTTGTCCACGTGCGCATCGAGTGCCTCGGCCTCGCGCTTGGTATCGATGAAACCCATACGCGCGAACGATGCCAGATTCGGCAAGCCGAAATTTTCGCGCACCGATTGGCCGAGCACCAGTCCCTGAGTTTTGCGATCCTCCGGCAGCAGGCAAATGCCCGCCGCCACGGCCTCGCGCGGGGAACGAAGCGGAAGTGGTTTGCCGTCCAGCGTGATGGTGCCGGCCTCGCGCGGGTCCGCGCCAAAGATCAACCGCGCGGTTTCCGTACGCCCTGCACCCACTAAACCGGTAAGCCCCAGCACCTCGCCGCGCCGAATGCCAAAGGACACCTCGCGCACGCGCCGACCGCGCGCAAGCCCTTCCACCACGAGCCGTTCCTCGCCGATCTCCGCAGCGATCTTCGGAAACTCCTGATC
>DQLO01000154.1 GCA_015660155.1 Verrucomicrobiota bacterium | reverse complement strand
CGCGACTCAATAATGCTCGCGCGGTTTTTTCGCTGGTGTCCCCCGCGCCAATCACCATTACGGTGCGGTCATCGAGCCGGTCAAAAATCTTCCCCGCCAATTCCACCGCCACGTTGGCGACGGACACACTGCCGCGTTGGATGTTCGTTTCCGTGCGGATTTGTTTGGCGGCGTTGAATGCTTTTTGGAAGGATTTGTTGAGGCGACCGCCGGTGGCCTTTTGTTCGAGCGCGAGTTGATACGCCACCTTGAGTTGGCCGAGAATTTCCGTTTCGCCCAGCACCATCGAGTCCAACCCACTGGCGACTTTGAACAAATGCTCCACGGCTTCCGCGCCGTTCAATTCATAAAACACCTCGTCGTCCACCTCGCGATCGCTCAACAAAAATGCGCGCAGTTCGTTGAGCAACTGTCGCGGCGCGCCCTCGGAGGCCGCGTAAATTTCCACGCGATTGCACGTGGAAAGAATGACCGCTTCCTCCGCGCTCGTCTCCGCGCGCAACACCGCCAGCAGCTCGGGCAGTTTACCCTCCGCCAACGCGAACTGCTCGCGCACGTTAACCGGCGCGGTGCGATGATTGAGGCCGAGGCAAACGATGGGCATTACGGAGCGGGGGTTTGATGGAGCGGCGACAACAGGTACACGCCCCAAAAGGTGAGCATCACAAACAGGAAACTGCCGAGTGTGCCCCACGCGAAGCGTTTGCCGCCTTGCGCGTGGCGCGCTTGCACGATGAGCAGCACGAGATAAAAAATCCAAACGCCGAGCGTCCAAAGCATTTCGGGATCGGTCGTGAACCAAACTTGTTTGGCTTGATGCAAATAAGCGCTGCTCGCGATAAGGCCGGCAGTGAGCAGCCCGAAGGCCACCCAAAGCAACTTGGCCATCGCGGCTTCGAGGCGTTGCAGTGGCGGCAGCTTGGAGAGGATGGCGCGGAAGCGGTGCAGTTTCAAATCGTGTTCTTGCGTGAGATACATTGCCGCGCCCACCGCGCTAAGGCCGAAGCCGCCAAAGGCCAAAAGCAACAGCGCCTTGTGCAGACTACTCAGCGCGCCGGAAAATTCATGCTCGCCCGTTGGCAAGGTTGGATCCATATCCGGGAACAACGCGAACACGCCGAGCACAAACAACAGCGGCGAAGCGAACGCGCCAATGAAGCGAAAGCGTTGCCACACGCCGGCCACGAGATAGCCCGCCACAATCGTCCACATAATAAAAGCCGTCGCCTCGTAGAGATTCGTGATGGGGCAGCGGTCGAGCGAAAAGCCGCGCTTCACCATCGCGAGCGTGTGCAGCACGAGCGCCGCCGCGAGGATGCCGTACACCACCCAATCATCACGCCGAAAGCCCTTCCGCCACAGGAACACGGAATACACCATCGCGATACCGTACAAGGTGACGGCACAGCAGAAATAAGTTTTGTTCGTCCACCAGTCCAAAGGGAGGCGGGAGAGTGGGGGGGAAATGATCAATTTTCAATTATCAATTTTCAAAAGTAGCCGAAGTTTGAATGATCATTGATAATTGAAAATTGATCCTTCTTGGATTAAGTTCGGGGCGTGTTGCGCATTGGAGGCATCTTTCTGTTGACCGCACTGGCATTGTCAGCAGCGAACATTTCGTTCCGTCCCGTCGCGGGCGTGAAGGTTGCGGCGCTTCAGCGCGAGTTTCGCGGCGCGTGGATTGCCACGGTGAACAACATCGATTGGCCCTCGCATCCGAACCTCACTACTGCCCAACAGCAAAGGGAACTGCGCACGCTCATTGGACGCGCGGCGGCGTTGCGGCTCAACTGCATAATCTTTCAAGTGCGGCCCGCGTGCGATGCGCTTTATGTTTCGCGGCTCGAACCGTGGTCCGAGTATTTGACCGGCAAAATGGGCCAAGCGCCCAAGCCGGCTTGGGATCCGTTGGCGTTTGCCATTGGCGAGGCGCATCGGCAAGGGATGGAATTGCACGCGTGGTTCAATCCGTATCGCGCGCGCTACAAAGGCGCGAAGAGCACTGTGGCCACGAACCACATCAGCCGCACACAGCCGGCGATTGTAAAAGCCTACAACGGCTTCCAATGGCTGGACCCCGCCGAGCCCGCCGCGCGCGCGCATTCGCTACGGGTGATTCTTGATGTGGTGCGGCGCTACGATGTGGATGGGATTCACATCGACGATTATTTTTATCCGTACCCCGATGCAAAACGCACGGCGTTTCCGGATGACGCGAGTTGGAAAAAATTTAAGGGTAATATGAAACGCAACGATTGGCGGCGAATGCACATCAATAATTTCATCCGCCAAATCAACACTGAAGTTCATCGCGTGAAACCGTGGGTGAAATTCGGCGTGAGCCCGTTTGGAATTTGGCGCCCCGGCCATCCCAAGCAAATCAAGGGCCTCGACGCTTATGATGAATTGTACGCCGATGCGCGATTGTGGCTGCGCGAAGGTTGGCTCGATTACTGCGCGCCGCAGCTCTACTGGCAAATCGCCGACACCGAGCAAGCCTTTCCCGTGCTGATGCAATGGTGGCACGAACAAAACCCCAAACGCCGCCATCTGTGGCCGGGCATCAACACCGCCAAAGTCAAAACCTGGAAGGCGAAAGAATTCCTCTCGCAAATCAATCTCACCCGCCGCCATCCCGGCGTGACGGGTAACATTCATTGGAACATCAGCGCGCTGGCCAACAACGACGGCGACCTCGGCGCGATGCTGCAACGCGGAATTTACAGCCAACCCGCCCTGCCCCCCGCCTCGCCGTGGCTGGATAACCGCCCGCCCAAAGCGCCTTCGGTGGGATCCAAATGGGACGCCGCCCGCCGCCAAATCATCTTCACTTGGCGCGCCGCGCCGGGCGAACCCATCCGGCGTTGGCTGTTTCAAATCCGCGTGAAAGGCCAATGGCATTCGCAAGTGCTGCCCGCCTCCCAAGTGGCCGGAGTGGTCCGTGCCGGCACGGGGTTGCCGGAGTACATCGCCCTCACCGCCATCGACCGCGCGGGCAATGCCAGCCCACCGACGGTGTTGGGGCGGCGTTGATTACTTTTTCTCCTGCACATCCTTCACCGTCAGCGACAGCACGTGATGGCCGAGGGTGGCGAGTTGTTGGGACTGGCCTTTTTTGAGGATGGTGCTGCCTTGGCAGGTGTAGTTGCCTTCGACTCCGTCATCGAGATTGCTCTCCATCAGCGTGGCCTTGAAATCCAACATCCCCGCCGCCGCACCCGCGCCGGGAAGAAACTCGCCTTGGATTGTGAAGGCGCGTTCGCCGTTGAGAGAAGTGTGCGACACGTTGAGGAGAAAATTCCCGCCGATGGAGTTCACAAAATGAATCTGATCTGCCACTTGAAACTCCAGTCGATATGCCACCATGGCTTTTGGTTTGTGAATCAATTTAATGGGCGGCTTCGGCGCTTTCGGCGCGGCTTGGGCAACGACACCGGTGGAGAGGCTAAACAGAATGGCGAAGGCGAGAAATGTTTTCATGCCGCAAGATTGCCATGGCGCGGTGATTTGGCAAGCGCGGGTTGTGAACTAAAACAACGGCAGTGGTTTGCCGTCGCAGAGGGGCAAGGGGCGATTGTTGGTGTCGTAAATCATATGCTCCGGATCGATGCCAAGGGCGTGGAAAATGGTGGCGTGCAAATCGGGCGGGCCACAGGCTTGCTCGGCGGGCTCGAAGCCGATGGAGTTGGACTTGCCGTAGACCTGCCCACCGCGAATGCCGCCGCCGGCAAAGACGGCCGAGTACACGCCGGGGAAATGATCGCGGCCGGCACCTTTGTTGATTTGCGGTGTGCGGCCGAAATCGGTGAGCATCACGATGAGCGTTTCATCGAGCCGACCGCGTTCGCGCAAATCCTCCACCAACGCCGACGCGGCTTGGTCGAAGGGCGGCAGCATATTGTTTTTCAGTTTGTTAAAATTATCCGCGTGCGTGTCGAAATGGGAACCCTTGGAGCCATTCAAATCGCCGGCGGCGCAATAGACGGTGGCCACGGGCACGCCAGCCTCGGTGAGGCGGCGGGCGGTGAGCACGCTTTGGCCGCAAATGTGCATCCCGTATTTTTCGCGAAGCGCGCGCGGTTCTTTTTCCAAATCAAACGCCGCGTGCACGGTGGGGTTGAGCAGCATGTCCAGCGCCATCTCGCGGGAGCGCGCCAATGCTTCGGCTTCCAGTTTGATGGCCGCGCCTTTCGTTTGGCCAAAGCCATGGATCAAACCGCGTCGCTGACCGAGTCGTTGCCGGCTCACGCCTTCGGGCAAGCCGAGATCAATGCGGCCGGAGGATGGCGATAGGCCTTGGTAAATTTTCAAGCCTTTACCCGGTGGCCGAAACACAGCCGGATCCATTCTCATGCCGAGGAATCCAGCGTCCTGCCCATTGGACACGCCGCCATCGTAAATTGTATACGGCAGCGCCACCGCGCCGGGCAACGCATTTTTCGTTGCGCCCTTGGCTTGCCAAATCATCGAGCCAATGCACGGCCAATCGGCGCGCGAGGCGGGCCAGTTGCCAGTGAGATTCTGTGGCTGATGACCGGTGAGATTCCAGTACGCGCCGGAGCGATGACTGGGCGCGATGTGATGAGCACTGCGCACGATGGCCCAGTGATTCATGGTGCGCGCGAAGCCCGGCAGATGTTCGCCAATG
>DQLO01000180.1 GCA_015660155.1 Verrucomicrobiota bacterium | reverse complement strand
TCGAGCATCATCATGCATCCGCGCGTGTGGAAAACTTCCGGCCATTACGATTTGTTTGCGGACCAGATGGTGGATTGCCGGACGTGCAAGAGCCGTTTCCGCGCGGATCACGTGGCCACCAGTGAATGCCCGCAGAAACCCAGCAAATGCCCCGGCGAACATGAGGCCTGCGACCTGACGGAACCGCGCGATTTTAACCTGATGTTCGAGACGTACGTGGGCGCGCTGCGGGATGAGGAGAACAAGGCGTTCCTGCGGCCGGAAACTGCGCAGGGGATGTTCGTGAATTTCAAGAACGTGATGGATAGCAACCGCGTGAAAATCCCATTCGGCATCGCGCAACAGGGCAAGAGTTTCCGCAACGAGATCACCCCGCGCAACTTCACCTTCCGCACGCGGGAATTTGAGCAGATGGAGATGGAGTTTTTCTGTCACCCCGACGAATCGCCCAAGTGGTACGCCTACTGGCGTGACCGGCGTTTCAAGTGGTACACGGATCTTGGCATAGATCCGGCGAAACTGATTTTGCGCGACCACGATGCCGACGAGCTGAGCCACTACTCCGTGGGCACGGCGGATGTGGAGTATGCCTTTCCGTTTTGCGAGGAAGGCGAGTTTGGCGAGTTAGAGGGCATCGCCCATCGTGGCGATTTTGATCTGCGCTCGCACATGGAAGGCAAGCTCGTGCGCGAAGGCGACAAGCTCGTGGTGGAGTTGGGCGAAGACGGCAAACCGAAGTACCCCGGCAGCGGCAAGGACATGACCATCCTCAACGAGGAAACCAAGGAACGCTACGTGCCGCACGTCATCGAGCCTGCGGCCGGCGCCGACCGCACGGTGCTCGCGTTCATTTGCAACGCCTACAACGAGGAGACCGTCACCAACGACAAGGGCAAGGAAGAGACGCGCATCGTGATGAAGTTTCACCCCCGCATCGCACCATTCAAAGTGGGCGTCTTCCCGCTGCTCAAAAATAAACCCGAACTCGTCGCCAAAGCACGCGAAGTTTGCACTTTGCTCCGCCCGCACATGGCGGTGTTTTACGACGAAGGCGGCGCCATCGGCCGCCGCTACCGCCGCCAAGACGAAGCCGGCACACCCTACGGCGTGACCATTGATTTCGATACCCTCGGTGAACAAGGCGACGAACTCAAAGACACTGTCACCCTCCGCGACCGCGACACGATGGAGCAAACGCGGATGCCCATCGGTGAGCTGCTGGCGTTTTTGCTGGAGAAGATTCGGTAGCCAAGCATAATCGCCGCGTGACCCCCACCGAAGCCGCCAAGCTGCTTGATCAATTTCGCGCTGGAAAAATCAGCCGCGCGAAGGCACTCGCCGCATTGGGCGCGGAGCCCATTACTGATCTCGGCTTCGCGCAGGTGGATCAACATCGTGCGCTGCGGCAGGGCTTTCCGGAGGTCATTTACGGCAGCGGCAAAACGCCCGTCCAAGTCGTCAAAATCGCCGCTGAGATTCTCAAGCAAAACGACCGCGTCCTCATCACCCGCATTACGCCCGACCACGCCAAGGCTCTAAAAAAGAAATTCAAGAAAACCGTCCACCACGAGACTGCCCGCTGCGCGGTCATTGAGAAAAAGAAAACAAAACCTCGCGCTGGAACCATCGCCATCCTCTCCGCCGGCACCAGCGATTTGCCAGTCGCTGAAGAAGCCGCCGTCACCGCCGAGGCCATGGGCAACCGCGTGCTGCGCATTCACGATGTCGGCGTGGCCGGACTGCACCGCCTCCTTGCCCGCGCCAAAGATTTCCGCGCGGCGAATGTATTGATTGTCGTCGCCGGCATGGAAGGCGCACTACCCAGCGTGGTGGCCGGCCTCGTCGACAAACCCGTCATCGCCGTCCCCACCAGCATCGGCTACGGCGCCAGCTTCGAAGGAGTCGCCGCCCTGCTCGGGATGTTAAATTCTTGCGGCAGCGGCGTCACCGTCGTCAACATCGACAACGGCTTCGGCGCCGCCTACGCCGCCAGCCAAATCAATGCGTTGGCCGCATCATCCAAATGAAAATACACCACTCCATTCTAGGCGCGGCACTGATTTTGTTTGCGGGCTGCGCAACGTCCCACGCACAGGAAGCCCCGCACAAAAAATTGCAGGCGGCCTCGGTGGAGATTTTGCTGAACGGCCGCTTGGTCGGCTCGGGTTGCGTGGCCAGTGCTTCGGGGCAGGTGATCACGGCCAATCACGTGGCGGTAAATGACAAAGCCAAGCTGGAAATTATGTCGCCCACATTGGGAAGGCATCCCGCAAAAATTTTGGCGCGCGATCGCGGGCACGATTTGCTGCTGCTCGCATTGCCCAAGCGCAAGGAGGCTTATCCGCATTTAGCCGTGGCACCGGCCGCGCCACGAGTGGGCGAGCGGGTTTGGCTGCATGGTGCGCCGGTGTTTCGGCATCACATTACTTTGCCCGGAACCATCGCGCGAGCGAACACCACGTTTGAATTTTACGATGGCGCGTTTCGCGAAATCCAGCACATCGCCGCGCTGGCACCGATGGGCACCTCGGGCGGCCCGTGGGTCAACACGCGCGGCGAACTCATCGGCGTGCAAAGCGCGGCGATGTCCATCAACCAAAATCATCAAGGTATCGCCTACGCCGCGCCGTGGGCTGCCGTGCGGGCGTTGCTCAAAAACCCGCGAACCGTCGAAAGTGCCACGATGAATGCGGCCGTCGAAGAAATCTGGGGGCAGTCGCCCGAGTTCATCGGCAAACTCCCCAAGGGCACGCGCGGCCTCGTCGTGCGCCATGTGCAGTCCAAAGGCACCGCCGCCACCGCCGGGCTCAAAGAATGGGATATCATCACCGCCATCAATGGCAAACCTATCGAGCGCACCGACAACTTAATGCACCGCATCCGTGCCAAACGCCCCGGCCAATCCATCAAGCTTCGCGTCACCGATCGCATCGGAAAAAACCCGCGCACCCTCACCGTGAAACTCGTGCCGATTAAATGAAAACCCTCTATCTCGACATTTTCAGCGGCATCAGTGGCGATATGTTTCTCGGAGCGATGCTCGACCTTGGCGTGGATTTCGATGCCCTCGAAGCCGAGCTAAAAAAACTTAATCTCGAAGGCTACACCCTCAGCGCCAATCGCCGGCAAAAATGCGCCATCGATGGCGTGAAATTTGATGTGCACTTATCTTGCGGCGGCGAGTCCCAAGGCGATCACGACCATAGCCATTCACACGAACATTCGCACTCGCACGAACATTCGCACGAACACAGTCACAGCAGCGATGACACCCACGGGCACAGCCGCAACTTCGCGCAAATCTCCGAGATGATTCACGCCAGCGCGCTCAGCGATTGGGTGAAGCAAAAATCCGTGGCCGTGTTCCAGCGCGTGGCCAATGCGGAAGGCAAAATTCACGGCATGCCGCCATTTGAAGTGCACTTTCACGAAGTGGGTGCGGTGGATTCCATCGTCGACATTGTCGGTGGCTGCATCGCGTTGGAACTGCTCGGCAAACCGCGTGTGCGCAGCGGGCCGGTCATTGAGGGTACGGGTTTTATTATGTGCGCGCATGGGCGCTTCCCCATTCCTGCGCCGGCCACGTTGAACATTCTTGCCGAGCGCGGTGTGGCCATTACCCAGTGCGAGGAACCAAACGAGTTGATCACCCCGACTGGCGCG
>DQLO01000414.1 GCA_015660155.1 Verrucomicrobiota bacterium | reverse complement strand
CCGCCGTGTGCGATCTCCGTGAGGATTTGCTCGAGTGGTTCGCCCAAGTGCCCACCGTAAAACTCCGCACCAAAGACCACACCAAACTGCTCGCCAGCGAAAATGTTGATGTCGTTTACGTCGCCGTACCGCACAATTTGCACGAGCCACTTTACTGCGACGTGCTCGCCGCCGGCAAAGATTTGCTCGCCGAAAAACCCTTCGGCATCGACCTCGCCGCCGCCCGCCGCATCCGCGATGCCGCCCAAGCTTCCGGCCGCTTCGTGCGCTGCAGTTCGGAATTCCCCTTCGCCCCCGGCGCGCAGCGAGCCATCGATTACGTAAAATCCGGCGCGCTCGGTCGCGTGCTGGAAATCCATTCGGGGTTTTTGCACAGCAGCGACCTCGACCCCGCCAAGCCCGCCAACTGGAAACGCCACTCCAAAACCTGCGGCGAAATCGGCGTGATGGGCGACCTCGGCATGCACACCGTGCACATCCCCTTCCGCCTCGGCTGGAAACCGCAGCGCGTCTTCGCCCAACTCCAAAAAGGATTTGCCCAACGCCCCGACGGCCAAGGCGGCACCGTCGAATGCGACACTTGGGACAACGCCACCCTCAACTGCGATGTGGAAATCGATGGCCAAACCGTCCCGATGCGTCTCCAGCAAAAACGCCTCGCCCCCGGCCAAACCAACTCGTGGCACTTCGAGGCCATCGGCACCGAAGGCGGCGTGCGCTACAACACCCGCGACGCCAACACAATTTTTATTTACGAAAAAGAAAAAGACGGTTGGACCCGCATCGACCTCGGCCACGCGATGGCCTTCCCCGTCATCACCGGCGGAATTTTCGAAGCCGGCTTCTCCGACCTTAACCTCCAAATGTGGGCCGCCTACGCCGCCGAACGCGCCGGAGAATTGGGGGATCGTTTCGGCTGCGCCACCCCCGAAGAAGCCGTCCAAAGCCACGAACTGTGGGAAGCCGCCCTAAAGTCACACGCGGAAAAATCGGTGGTCGAACTTTAGTCGTTCAAAAATACCACGTCCTTTGATTCCAGCCGCAGCACTTTCGGCAATGCCTTGGCGTCGAGGCGGAAGACGATTCGGTGTTTACCGACGGCGACTTTGGCGGTGAATTGGTTCGCGCGGCCCAGCGATTTGCCGTCCAGCCACGCTTGGGCTTTCATTCCTTTGGGCAACGAAAAAGTTGCGTTGCCGGTTTTTTGCATTTCGAATTTTGTGCCGGCGAAGATGTGGACGAGACCGACGTTGCGGCCCACGCTGGCGGTTTGCGCGATGTCGGCGGCGGGGAGATCGCCATTCACGCGGGCGGGCAAAATTTTCCAGCCCGCGCCGTTGCCCGCACCGAGAATGTGGTTGGACCATTTCTTTTCAAAATCCGCCTCCACAATTTTTTCGATGCCGTACTGCTCCACGCGATGCGTGCCCGGCAGCAAGCGCCACGTGCGGGCGACGCCGGTTTTTGTCGCGTCGAAAGGCCCGGCTTTGCCCAGCTCGGCGAGGAAGCGGTAGAGGTGCAGTTGCTCGTCCTCGGCGAGGCCGGTGATTAGGCCGGGGGTCATCATCGAAACGGGGGCGGCGGTCTTTTTGCGGATTTGATTTTTGGGGATGGAGATGAGTTTGTTGGCGAGGTCGCGCATCACCAATTCACCGCCGACATCGCGGATGACCACGCCGGCGAGGGTACGGTTGTCTTTGGTTTCCACCACGGTCGTGTGGTATCCCTCTTTGATTTTTCGGTTCGGATACCACAGCGATTCGATGATGTAATCGGGCTGCGCGCTGGTGCCGAGCGAGGTGAAGTCCGGCCCCACCTTACCGCCCGCGCCGCCGATCGCGTGGCAAACTGTGCAGGCCAATTCCGTGCGGCGATAAATTTTCTCGCCCGCAAAGGGATCGCCCTCTTTCATCGCGCGCGCGGCCAATGCCTTGAGTTCTGCGGGGGTCATTTGCTTGATGAGCAGCGCGATGTTCTTCGAACGCGCCAGCGCGGCGACGAGTGCCTTTTCGTTGCGGCCGCCTTCGCGCGCGGCGCGAATGCCGGCGGTGACGACGGGCTTGGGCAGTTGCGCACCCGCCACGCCCTCGGCCAACGCCGCGCCCGCGCCCTTTTGCTGGAGCAACACGCGCCAGAGTTCAAGCGCGGCATTCGCATTATCCGTGGCCTTGAGCACAGCAAAAATTTCTGCCAACGAACTTTTGAGATTTATCGTGCCCAATGCGCGCGCAGCAGCTTGACGTGTGGCGATGGGTTTGTCTTCGGCGGCGAGCTGCTTCAATCCCTGAACGACTTTACGACCGCGAATTGTCACGAGACTATCGAAGGCAGCATCATCTCCCTCGGCGGCAATCGCCAAAAGCGCCGGCACTTGCGGCACTTGTTTCCATGCGCCAACCAAATGGATAGCTGCCGATTGAATGGCGCGATCATCAGAATTCAAGAAATCACCAACGCCGGAAAGATCCCCCGTTGGGCGTGTGTTGCGCAAACGCGCGGCGCTGGCAAGAGCAGTTAGCACACGCGAATGCACGGCGGGATTGAAGCCGTCGCTTTTGAGTTGGCTAAACAAAATGGCGAGTTCGGCCGCGCCGCCAGCGGTGCCGATCAATTCGATCAACGGCCCCCGGCCATCGCGCGGTAGCTTGCGCTGTCGAACGAGCTGCTTGAGGAGTGCGGCGGCCTTTCCGGTTTCTAATGAACGCAGCGCAAATTCTGCGTGCGCCCGTTTATCCGCAAAGTTGAGCGCGCCGTTTTGCATGCCGCGCACGAAGGGATCCGCAAGGTCGTTCACCGTCAGCCACAAGCTGTAATCGAGAAACTTGTCAACCGGTTGATCCAACGCCTGCAACGCATATTTTGCATACTGATGCGCAACGGTGGAATTTTTCATCTCCGCATAAACTCGCATGGCCTCGAGGCGCACGCGCGGGTGCTTGTCACGTATGCCGGCAGCAGCGTGAAGCTCCGTGGTATTTAGGCGAAGGTGCCAATGGCCGAGCACGCGCATGGCAGCAGCACGCACGCGGGCGTCATTCGCTTCCAAAGTGAGCATGAGCAAGTTGACGTTTACCACATTCACCGCATCGTGCAGCCATAATGCCTCAAGCTGGGCGGTCTCATTTTCATCATGCTGGGCAAGCCACTTTTTGAGTTCGGGCAAAATCTTTCGGCCACGCTCGTGCAACACTCTCCGCGCTTGGCGTTTGTCGTATTGGTTGTCAGTTAAAAGCGTATTGAAGAGTTGTTCGTTTTTTAGTTTTTGAAAATATTGTTTCTTGGCGAGGGGGCGGTTCTTAAATGTGACGCGCCAGATTCGGCCGTGGACTTTGTCGCGGCGGGGGTCGCGGAAGTCGACTTCGCCGTGTTGGATGATGGGGTTGGACCAGTCGGCAATGTACAGCGCGCCGTCGGGGCCTTGCTTGACGTCGATGGGGCGGAAGCTGGTGGCGCTGCTGCGGATGAAATCGCCCTCGTGCTTGGCGGCAAAGCCGGCGCCGTTTTCGCTGAGGGTGAAACGCACGATGCGGTGCGCGCGGTAGTCACAGGTGATGGCCACGCCGCGAAAGCTCTTGGGGAAGTGCGGGCTGTTCAAAATTTCAAGGCCGGCGAACTTGGGATAGTTGCCGGGGCTGATGCTGTCCATGATGCGGCGCGCGCCGGCGTAGGTGAAATACATCGCGCCGGGGATGGCGTAGCTGATGCCTTGGAAGCCCGCGCCATCGGTGACGAAGGCGTTGCCGAATTCGTCGAATTGGTGGCCCCACGGATTGCACCAGCCGCGATAGGCGATGCCGGCGCGGAGGGTGTCGGGGCGGAGATGCCAAATGCCGCCGCTCTT
>DQLO01000275.1 GCA_015660155.1 Verrucomicrobiota bacterium | reverse complement strand
TTGCTGAAGAGTGGGTTCATTGAAGGCAGCCTTGCTGCGTTAGCGGAACTCGCGGCGGACATTGGCGACACGGCGTTGGTGGTGGGGCACGTGGGCTTGAATGCCGATCAACCGGGTCGGCCGGCGACCAATGCGGTCTCGCTTTTGCATCGCGGCAAGGTGGTGGCCACGCGTACGAAGAGTTTGCTGCCCACTTACGATGTGTTCGATGAGGCGCGCTATTTCGAGCCGGCCACGGGAAATGCGCCGGTAGCATTCAACGGCCATTCGCTCGGCCTCACGGTGTGCGAGGATGTTTGGAATGATGAAGATTTTTGGTGCGACCGTCGGTACCGCGCCAATCCCGTGGAGGCCTTGGTGGAGCAGGGCGCGGAATTGATTTTGAATGTGTCCGCTTCGCCGTGGCATCTAGGCAAACACCAGATGCGCGCGGATATGCTCGCCAGTCTCGCCGCCAAGGTGGCGCGCCCGTTGCTGTACTGCAACGCTGTGGGCGGAAATGACGAATTGATTTTCGACGGCGGCAGCCTTGCCCTCAATGCGAAGGGCCAACCCATCGCGCAGGGAAAGTTTTTCGCGGAAGATTTGGTGATGGTCGATACGGAAGCCTCGCCCATCGTGTGCGCTGCATCTGAAGACGAAGCGTTGCTGCACGATGCGTTGGTGCTCGGCGTGCGTGATTATCTTGGCAAATGTGGTTTCCGCAGCGCGGTGATCGGTCTCAGCGGCGGCATCGATTCCGCCGTCACCGCGGTGCTCGCCGTGGCGGCGCTGGGGAAAGAAAACGTGCGCGGAGTGGCGTTGCCTTCGCAGTATTCCTCGGCCGGCAGTCTCGAGGACGCGCAAGCGCTGGCTGAAAATCTTGGCATTCAATATGACGTGGTGCCAATTGAGGCCGGTTTTGAAACCGCCAAGCAAAGCCTCGCGCCGGTGTTTGGCGACCGTCCCGAAGATGTGACGGAAGAAAATATGCAAGCCCGTCTGCGCGGGTTGTTGCTGATGGCGATGAGCAATAAATTTGGATCGTTGGTATTGACTACCGGCAACAAAAGCGAACTCGCCGTGGGCTACTGCACTTTGTACGGCGATATGTGCGGTGGGCTGGCGGTGATTAGTGATGTGCCCAAAACAATGGTGTATCGCCTCGCACGCTGGATGAATCGTGATGGCGAAGTGATTCCCGCCAGCACAATCGAAAAGCCCCCAAGCGCCGAGCTGCGGCCCGACCAAAAAGACGAAGACTCGCTGCCACCTTATGACGTGCTCGACGCCATCCTCGAGCGTTACGTGGTGGAAGGCCAATCGGCGGACGAAATCATCGCCGGCGATTTTGATGCCGACATCGTCCGCCGCATCGCCCGCCTCATCGATCTGAACGAATACAAACGCCGTCAAGCTGCGCCGGGGCTGAAAGTCACGAGCAAGGCGTTTGGCGTGGGTCGGCGGATTCCGGTTGCGCAGCGGTATCGGGGTTAGCGATTGGATTGATTCCCGCCACCCGTTCCATTTTTTCATCACACCATCCCGCCATGCGCACGGCGGCCATTGCGGCGAGGCCGGCCATAGCCGCGCCGGCGACGATATCCATCGTGTAATGCGCGCGCAAGGTGAGCACGGTGACGATTTCAAAAATTGCAATGCCCACGCCGATCGCCGCGCCGGTTCGGCCAAAGCGCCGGGCCAATTCGATGGCCCCGAACACAGCGATGCCGGTATGGCCGGAAAAGAAAAAGTCATTGGCCACGCCGTAGGTGATGAGCAGCGAAGGCACACCGGGATCGCTCCAAATAATTCCGACTGGCAACGGCAGCGCGCAAAAATATTGGCATACTTGCCGCGCGGCAAACAGGATGAGCAGTGCCAGAAAAGGCCGAATGGTTTTGCCAAAGATGGCGTTGGCCAGCAGCCAAATGCCGATGAGATCAATCAGGGCCGTGCTGACGATCAACAGAGCGTTGGCGGCGGTTTTGTTTTGGTTGAGATACGCGTTCCAATCGGCGGTGAGCACGTGCGCTTGGTCGACGATGGCGCTGGTTGCGCCGGTGTCCTCCACGGAACGCTGGCCGATCATCGATTGCGTGAGATGCCACAGCATGAGGCCAATAATGATGGCGGCCAGTCGCACGCCGCGCAGTCGCCGCGAGGATTTTTTGTCGGTTGAATCGGTCATTGTTTTTCGTTTCCACCAGGATGCTTGTGTTTCGTCATTTTCCCTAATTGATAAAACAATGCGGTCGATTGATTGAGTCGATGGACGATTTCATCTATGCTGCGCCGCCGATGATTTTACGTGTCAAGTCCGAGGCCCTGTTTGCCGAATCGCTGAACCACATTCCCGGTGGCGTTAATTCGCCGGTGCGGGCGTTTCGCGGGGTGGGCGGGCAACCGTTTTTTGCCGAGCGCGCGGCTGGGGCGCACGTGTGGGATGTGGACGGCAACGAGTACATCGATTACGTGGGCACGTGGGGCCCGGCGATTTTGGGCCACGCAAATCCGGCCATCATTGAGGCGATAAAACTTGCGGCGGACAAGGGCACGAGCTTCGGCATTCCCACCGAGGCCGAGGTGTGGATGGCGCGGTTGGTGAAGGCTTGCGTGCCGAGCGTGGAAAAAGTGCGGATGGTCAATTCCGGCACCGAGGCGTGCATGAGCGCGATCCGCGTGGCGCGCGGTTTCACTGACCGGCCGAAGATTATTAAATTCGATGGCTGCTATCACGGGCACGCCGATTCGCTTTTGGTCAAGGCCGGCTCGGGCGCGCTCACGTGTGGGCATCCGGATAGCGCGGGCGTGCCGCCGGAATTCACCGCGCACACGATCGTGGTTCCCTTTAATGATGAGGCGGCGGTGCGCGAAGCGTTTGCGGCCAACGCCGGGCAAGTGGCGGGCATCATCCTCGAACCGGTTCCGGGCAACGCGGGCGTGTATTTGCCGCGCGAAGGTTTCTTGGAATTTCTGCGCGACATCACCGCGGCCAACGACAGCCTCTTGATTTTTGATGAAGTGATGACTGGTTTTCGCGTGGGCCTCGGCGGCGCGCAAGGGCGCTTTGGCATCACGCCGGACTTGAGTTGCTTCGGCAAAATCATCGGCGGCGGCTTGCCCGTGGGCGCCTTCGGCGGACGCACGGACGTGATGGACGTGCTCGCGCCCGACGGCCCCGTGTACCAAGCCGGAACCCTCAGCGGCAACCCCCTCGCAATGGCCGCCGGCATCGCGGCGCTTGAGCAATTGCAATCGGGTGAAGTGTACGAACGATTGGAAACGCTCGGTGCGCGATTGGAAGCGGGCCTCAACGCGGCCGCAAAAACCGCCGGCGTCTCGGTGGTAACCCAACGCATCGGCTCGATGGGTTGTTTGTTTTTCACCGATCAACCCGTGCACAACCTCGCCGACGCAATGCGCGCGGACCGCGAGCGATTCAAAAAATATTTCCACGGAATGCTGGCCGAAGGCATTTATTTCGCCCCCTCCGCTTTTGAAGCCGCCTTCCTTTCCAACGCGCACACGGAAGCGGATGTCGGCGCCACTGTTACCGCCGCCACGAAAGTGATGAGGACACTATGATGAACGCATTGGGAATTGATCACGGGGACAAGCGGATGGGGATCGCGGGGGGCGATGCGCTGGGGATGATGGCGCATCCGTTGGAGATGATTTTGGCAAAACCGTTTGAGAATTTTCTTAAACGGTTGGAGGAAATTTTGGCCGAACGGCAGGTGGAACAAATCGTGGTGGGGATGCCGCGCAATATGGATGGCAGCTTTGGCCCGCAAGCGGTGAAGGTGCAGGAGTTTGTGGCGTTGCTGGAAAAATCGGTAACGGTTCCGGTGCGCACTTGGGACGAGCGGCTCACCAGCGTGGCGGCGGAACGCGCGCTTCGCGAGGCGGGCATCAACGCAAAGGACGCTAAGGCCAAGGTGGACGCCTCGGCGGCGGCGGTGATGTTGCAGGGGTATCTCGACAGTCTCTCGATGTGAACATGATGAGAGACGAGGAGGCCATTCGGTTCAAGCTTACGATTGCTTATGACGGCACGGGGTATGCCGGTTGGCAGTTGCAGAAAAATGCGATGTCCGTGCAGCAGCGCGTGGAGGAGGCATTGCGGAAACTTTTTCCCGGAGTGATCCGAGTGCATAGTTCCAGCCGCACGGACACAGGCGTGCACGCGATGGGGATGGCGGCGCACGTGGACATCCCGCGGGCGGAAATTAAAATGGATGAGCGGCAATTGTTGCTGGCGGTGAATGCGTTTTTGCCGGAGGACGTTCGGTTGAATGAGGTGCAAAAGGTGAAACCGGATTTTCACGCGCGGTTTGATGCGAAGAAAAAACAGTATCGTTATGTGATTTGGAATCATCCGGCGATGAATCCATTGTTGCGAAATCGTGCGTGGCAAGTGGCGGTGCCGCTGGATTTCGAGCGAATGCAAAAGGCGGCGAAGTTGTTCGTTGGCAAAAAAGATTTTCAGTCCTTCGCCTCCGCGCACGAATACAAAATGGAAAGCACAGTGCGCCGTGTGACCTGTTGCAAAGTTTACCAACGCGGCAATGAGCTGGAGGTGGTGATCGAAGGCGAAGGGTTTTTGTACAAAATGTGCCGAGGCATCGTGGGCACGCTGGTGCAAGTGGGACAGCGGAAGCTGACGCAAAAAGACATCCGCGAAATTTTCCGCCAACGCGATCGGCAAGTGGCGGGGATGAACGCGCCGGCTTGCGGGCTGACGTTGTGGAAGGTTTTTTATTAAGGAGGGAGAAGTTAGGAGTCAGAATCTAGAATGAACCCAAGGCCCCCAATTTTTAGATTCTATCTCCTAACTTCTGCCTTCTAACTCCTTAGAAAAAATGCACGTCGTTTTACTCGAACCTGAAATCCCGCCGAACACCGGCAACGTGGCTCGCTTGTGCGCGGCGACTCGTTCGCAGCTGCATTTGATTGAGCCGTTGGGGTTTCGGTTGGATGACTCGCAGCTCAAGCGGGCGGGGATGGATTATTGGGAGCAAGTGGATTGGACGTTGTGGGAAAATTGGCCGGCGTTTTCTGAAAGCTTGCCAGCGAATGCACAGTGTTGGTTTGTGGAGCAGGGCGGCGGGCGGCGTTATGACGCAGTTGATTTTGGGCCGGAAGATTACCTAGTATTTGGCCGTGAATCGGCGGGATTGCCATCGGCGTTGTTGGCGGAAAACGCGGAGGCTTGCATTGAAATTCCCGTACTGAACCCGGAAGCGCGCTCGCTGAATCTTTCCAATTGCGTGGCGTTGGTGCTGTACGAGGCGTTGCGGCAACAGGGGTTTGGCGAAGTTTCCGATTGACCTCCCTACTGCATCCCTTAATCTTCCCGTCGCCCTTAAGGGGCGCTCATTGCGAGTGACGGAGGGACTGGCCCGTTGATGTCACGGCAACCGATCGGAGCGACGGCTTCGGTGGCAGGTGCCAAATCCAGCCGATGCGAGTCGGGAAAATGAGCTGGCACGTGATCGTTTGCCCGCTCAATAAATGAGCGGGATTTTTTATGCCGAAGCTGAAACAACAGGGATTTATGAAGGCGCTGCAGTGCCGCGAGTGCGGGCGGGAATATCCGCTCGAAGCGCGGCACGTGTGCGAGTTTGATTTTGGGCCGCTGGAGGTCGCGTACGATTATGCCAAAATCAAATCCAAGCTCACGCGGGCGGCGATCGCAAAACGCCCGCATAGTATGTGGCGCTATCGCGAACTGCTGCCGGTCGCGAAAGCGCCGACGGTTGGTTTGGAAGTGGGCTTCACGCCATTGATCAAGGCCGATCGCCTCGCCAAGCGGTTGGGCATTCGTGAGCTTTGGATTAAAAATGACGCGGTGAATTATCCCACGCTGTCGTTCAAGGACCGCGTGGTGAGCGTGGCCCTGAGCCGCGCGCGGGAGTTGGGCTACGAGACGGTGGCCTGCGCTTCGACAGGGAATCTGGCCAACAGCGTGGCGGCCAATGCAGCGGCTTCGGGGATGAAGGCGTTTGTGTTTATCCCGCACGACCTCGAAAAGGGGAAGGTCATCAACTCACTCATTTATGGTGCGAATGTGATTTCCATTAAGGGGCACTACGATGAGGTGAACCGTTTGTGCGCGGAGATTGCCGGCAAATATGACTGGGCATTTGTGAATGTGAATATGCGGCCGTATTATGCGGAGGGTTCGAAGAGCCAAGGGTTTGAAATTCTGGAGCAACTCGGCTGGAAAATTCCGCGTCATACCGTGGTGCCGATGGCGTCGGGCTCGCTGCTCACAAAAATTCACAAGAGCTATCAGGAATTCATCAAAGTGGGGTTGGTGAAAAAATCCAACTACAGCGTGCACGGCGCGCAAGCCACGGGATGTTCGCCCATCAGCACGGCGCATCGCGCGGGGCAGGATTTTTTCAAGCCGGTGAAGCCCGACACCATCGCGAAGAGTTTGGCGATCGGTACGCCGGCGGATGGGTTTTATGCGCTCAAAGTTTTCAAGGAAACCGGCGGCGCTTCCGATGATGTGACCGATGACGAAATCCGCGAGGGCATCAAGCTGTTAGCCGAGACCGAAGGGATATTTTCAGAGACCGCCGGCGGCGTGACCGTGGGCGTGGCCAAGAAACTCATTGCCAGCGGCGCCATCCCCGCCGATGATTCCGCCGTGCTGTGCATCACCGGCAACGGCCTGAAAACGCTTGATGCCGTGGAAAACCACGCGGGCCGCACCCGCAATATCAGCCCCAGCCTGCGCGAGTTTGATGCGCTGTTGGATCGTGATAAAACCTTAACTGCAAAATAATTTATGCCAGTTCAAATTCGAATTCCCACCCCGCTGCGCAAGCTCACCCACGACGAGGAAATCGTGGAGACCAGCGCCGAAACCGTTGGCACCGCCATCACCGATCTCGAAAGCCGCTTCCCCGGCATTCAGGAACGGCTGCTCGATGAGGAGGGCCAAGTGCGCCGTTTTGTGAACGTATACGTCAACGAAGAGGACATCCGTTTCCTGCAGGAAAAAGACACGCCCCTCAAAGACGGCGACGAAGTTAGCATCATTCCGGCAATCGCCGGTGGATAAAATCATGGCTGCGAAAAAGAAAAAAACGGCGAAGAAAAAAGCCGTGAAAAAGAAGGCGGCGAAAAAGCCGGCCCAGAGCCGTTTGCGGTTGTGGTTGATGTATCCGCCGAAGCACATTACTTCGCCGGTGATTTGTGAATTGGTGACGCGCTTTGGTTTGCTGGTGAATTTGCGCCAGGCGGAAGTGCGCGATGAGATTGGCATTGTGTGCCTCGAACTCGAAGGCCCGCGTGATGAATTGAAAAAAGCTACCCGCTGGCTCGAGCGCAAAGACATCAAAGTGGAGCCGGTGGAAATCAATGTCATCGAAAGTTAAAGCGCTGCGATGGCGGAGGCGTTCACATTTGATTGGGACGTGCCGCCCGAACGCATCGCCGAAGTACGGCGGCGCACGCTCTATCCCTTCAAACCCGCCGGTCCGGAAACGGATGCCGAGATGGCGGAAAATCCCACCACTGTTTTCGGCGCGGCCTTGCAAGCGGGCGAACCGGTCGGCTGTATCGCGGTGCTCGATGAGCCCAATCACGACTGCGCATTGCGCGTGCGTTGGCTGGGCGTGGAGGATGCCGTGCGCGGTCGCGGCGTTGGCGCGCGGTTGGTGCAAGCGGCCCAAGTTTACGCCGCCACGCGGCAACTGGGTTTGTGGGCGGATGTGCGGGTGAAGGCAATTCCGGTTTACGAGCGGCTGGACTTCGAGCCGTTGGGCGATTATTTTGAACTGCCCGACATCGGTCGGCATCGCGTGATGCGTTGGTGGCCGGCGGGACTCCGGCCTTGAATGCGCGCCGGTTTTCGTGTTTTCTATCGGGCGGAAAAGGCACGGCAAACCCACCGGGCAATGATGATTCATATTTCCAGAGACGGCGATCAATTCGGCCCGTACAGCCCCGAGCAGGTGCAGGAGTACCTCGCTTCCGGCCAGCTCTTGCCCACCGATCTGGCTTGGTACGAGGGCGCGGCAGATTGGGTGCCGGTCACCGAGATCGCGGGCGGCGCGACTGCAATGCCGTCCATGGGCGTGGCGTGCAGCAACTGCGGTGCGGCGATGGATGCGAACCAAGTCATCTGCCTCGCGTGCGGCCACAATCTGGATGAGCCGAAACTGACCGAGGAGGAAGCCGCCGCCAACTTGGCCGAGGCGATAAAGCACAAGCCGCTGGAGATTCCGTCGCCCTACACGTACGAGGACGAAACCTCCGACCGCTCCGGCGCGGTGAACTCCATCGGCTGGGCACTCATCACCGCCTGTTTGCTTCCAGTGTTTGGCGGCTCGGAATGGAATATCGCGGTGGTTAATTTCTGGAAACTGCCCGACTGGCAAATGATGTTCGACATCCTCGCTCCCGGCGTTTTGGGCATCGTCTGTATTGTTCTTGCCTCAGCCTCGCATGGCCGCGCTCGGGGGGTTACGTTGCTGGTATTAATGCTAATCATTTTTGGCGTGGGTTTTGCGGATGAAAAAGCTGGCACATTAAAGTTGGAGGTGCCGATAAGTACCACCCCGAAGGTGATCGCAAGCAGTAGCGCCAATGAAAAGGGCAAGGGAGGAAACGGGGACATCATTGAGGAATCCGCTGCGGAACCCAATAAGGACGAGGTGGCGCCCGGCGTGCCCAAGGCCACCTTCGAAAAGCGCACCAAAAATATTTTTTATGAGAAGCTCAATTTCAATCCCGGCGAGCATCCCACGCTGGTGGGGTTGTTCATGCTGGGTTGGGTGGGGGTGGTGTTCGGCGCCAAGGCGCGGCTGTATCGGCCCGACAGCAAATTGGCGTGGGTGATCGGCATGGTGGGCGGCGTGGCGACAATCTTGTTTTGGTTCATGCCTTCCGGCAGCGGCATGATGCTCACGACGATGACCGATGCGCTCGGCGACAACTTGTATCTTGGCATTGGCTTGTTGCTGATGTTCCTGCTGCAGATCGGGGCCGCAGTCTGTTGCTTCATTAACACCCGCCGCATTCGGCCCAGTTTGATGAAAAAATATTCCAACCTTGCCATCACCTGCATGGTGGCCGGCGTGATGATTTCCTTGGTGCCCGCGTGGGGCAAGGTGATGTATGACGAAACAAAATCTCATCATGCCGAGGCCAAGGCGCGATACGACAAGGTGAAGGCCTCGCTACCCAAAGCCTACATCGGCACCCAAACTGCCCAAAACGAAGCAAAGCTGGCCTTGGTGGAGAAGCCCACCAACGCCATCATCAACTCTATCTGCGGCTGGATGCTCACCGGCGTGAAATATTTGGCGTGGCTCGGAGGGCTGCTGATTGTGCTGCCGCTGTCGCTGGTGGAGATTCTCGTCGGCCTGCGTGAGCCCGACTCCGCGGAGTTTGTCTGATGGGCGATATTTTCATCGTGGTGGACGGCCAGCCCGATGGCCCGTACGAGTCGGCGTCCTTGCGCGCGCGTCTGGCTTCCGGCGAGTTGGCGCGCGACACCCACGCCAGCCGCGAAGGCGATGATCGATGGATGCCGCTCACCGAATTGATTGGCGAGGTGTCCGGGGCTTCCACCGAATCCAGCCCGCCCATCGCCGAGGCCAAGCTGCGCACCGGCGCGTGGATCGCACTCGGCGCATTGTTGCTGGCGGCTTTCATTTTCCCCACGCCAATGAACGATGGCTGGGGCGTTGTGAACCTCCAAACCGGTTGGGTGAGCGAACACCTCGGCTGGACGCCCATCCCCTTGATGCTATGGCCCGCCGGAGTGGGGGCGGTTGCGATCGCTGCGGGTCTGTTGTTGCACGGTCACGGGCGTGCGCGGGGTGCATTGGGCATTTTACTCGCGTTACTGCCGGTGCTGCTGCTGCTCATTCTGGGCGGAGGCGTGGCTGCGAAGGGGGTTGAAATGATTGCTGAATTGCAGGAAACCCAACTTGCCGATTTGGGTGACAAAGACAAAATGAAGGGGATGTTTTCCTCGTTGCTGGCTTCCTTGGGAAGTTTGGGAGCCACCGCGTTTTTGGTTGTCACGATGTTGGCTGGAGCCTTCGCGTCGATGTACGCCACGGCCCTCCTGGTGCCCGCCGCCGTTCGCGCGTTGCGGCCGGAATCGAAAGGCGCGTATTACGCCGGCCTCGTGGGCGGCATTATTTTGATCATCCTGCAATTGGTGTTGCTGTTGATTTCCGTGCCGATGTTATTGGCCAATTTTGTGCAAGGCGCGGGGATGCTATTGGGTGCAATGATGCATATGGCGGCGGTGATCATCGCCTTCACCAACACCCCCGGCCGCGCGGTCACGGTAGCGATGCGGCGCGCGCGCTGGAGCTTGGGGCTCGGTTTGGGCGGCTTTGTGCTGTACGGACTGGCCATCCTCCTCTCGGCGCTGTTGGCTGACGGGATGCAGCAGAATATGATCGTGTACATTTTCAAAATTTGGCTGTGGTTCGGCGCGGCAGCGCTGGTGTTGCCGCTGGCGCTGGCGGATCTTTGGCTGGGCAAAACAGTTGACGCGCCCGCGGATTTGCCCGAAACAACCCGCCCATGAATGACGCTGAAGACAATAAACCCTTGAGCGATTTCATCCGTGACATCGTGGCGGCGGATGTGGCGGCGGCGGCGTATCCCGGCGTGGTCACGCGTTTCCCGCCGGAGCCCAACGGCTATCTGCACATTGGCCACGCGAAATCCATTTGCCTGAACTTCGGTATCGCGCTGGAAAATGGCGGCGTTTGCAACCTGCGTTTTGATGATACCAATCCGGCGAAGGAAGACACCGAGTACGTCGAGTCCATCACCGAGGACGTCCGCTGGTTGATCGATGGCTGGGCGGATTCGGTGCTCTCAGAGGAAACTTTTTTTGCCTCCAGTTATTTTGAACAGCTGCACGATTACGCCGTGCAACTTATCCGCGACGGCAACGCGTACGTCTGCGATCTCTCGCTTGAGGAATGGGAAAGCTATCGCGGCGCGCCCGAATTGCCCGGCAAGGAAAGCCCGCACCGCACTCGCGGCGTGGAGGAAAATCTCGATTTGTTTTCCCGCATGCGGGCGGGGGAGTTTGCCGATGGCACAAAAACCCTGCGCGCCAAAATCGATATGGCCTCGCCCAATTTGCACCTGCGCGATCCGGTGATTTATCGCATCCGCCACGAGGCGCATCATCAGGCGGGCGATGCTTGGTGCATTTATCCGATGTACGATTTCACCCATTGCCTCTCCGACAGCATCGAGGGCATTTCGCATTCCATTTGCACGCTGGAATTTGAAGTGCACCGGCCGCTTTACGATTGGGTGCTGGACAAGCTTCCCGTGCCGCAGCCGCGCCCGCATCAGCATGAGTTTTCACGGCTCAGCCCCACGTACATGGTGATGAGCAAACGCAAGCTGCGGCAGTTGGTGGAGGAAAATCACGTGCACGGCTGGGACGATCCGCGCATGCCCACGCTCGCGGGCTATCGGCGGCGCGGTTTCACGGCGTCGTCCATTCGCAAATTTTGCCAAGGCGTGGGCGTTACCAAATACAAAGGCGTGACCGACATCGGCCTGTTGGAAAATTCCATTCGCGAAGAGCTGAACAAAACCGCCGAACGCCGCTGCGCTGTGCTCGATCCGCTGGAAGTGATTATTGAAAATTATCCCGAAGGCGAATCCGAGGAGCTGGAAGCGATCAACAATCCCGAGGACGAATCCGCCGGCAAACGGGCGTTACCTTTTGGGCGGCGGCTCTTCATCGAGCGAGCCGATTTCATGGAAGACCCGCCCAAGAAATTTTTCCGCCTCGGCCCCGGACGCGAAGTGCGTTTGCGCTACGCGTATTATATCACCTGCCAAAGCGTGGAAAAAGACGACGCCGGAAACATCCTGCGCATCCACTGCACGTACGATCCTGAAACGCGCGGCGGCAGCGCGCCCGACGGTCGCAAAGTGAAAGGCACCCTCCATTGGGTCAGCGCCGAACACGCCGTCGACGCCGAGGTGCTCCTGTACGACCGCCTTTTCACCGAAGCCGAGCCCGAGGCACAAGGCGATTTCCTCGACTGTCTCAACCCCGATTCGCTAAAAATCATCACCGCCAAACTCGAGCCATCGCTGGCGGAAACCGCTGTTGGCGAGCGAGTCCAATTCGAGCGCCTCGGCTATTTCACGCCCGACCCCAAAGACAGCACGCCGGCCAAACTTGTTTTCAACCGCATCGTCGCGCTCCGCGATGGCTGGGCGAAGCTGGCGAAAAAATAAGATTCTTGCCTCACGCGGAGACGCGGAGGCGCGGAGAAACCAATTTTCAAAACTCCGCGTCTCCGCGTCTCCGCGTGAGTAATTTATAAGGCAACCGCCCCAAATCACTGCTGCACGGCCCGGGCGTATCGACGGTAAAACTTCGTGCGGCAATCGGATCATACGCCGCGCGATGCGCCACGGCGGCTTTTACGACAATCACGTTCAATCGTTCGGGGTCGATGCCTTGGCTGCGCCATTGGCCGAGGTCGAAGGGGGCGGTCTTGTTGGAGGTTAGCAAAATTATGATGCCCGCGTGCCGCACTACGGCGCAGTTGCCCATGTCAAAAAAATCGCCGCACATCGAGGCGAGATGACTTTGTTTGTCCTCCAATTCAAACCGGCCGTCGCTTCGGGAAATCAATTTCACT
The DNA here is from genome assembly GCA_015660155.1 of Verrucomicrobiota bacterium. Classification (GTDB taxonomy): domain Bacteria; phylum Verrucomicrobiota; class Verrucomicrobiia; order Limisphaerales; family UBA1100; genus JACNJL01. Next base: position 7,450 of record DQLO01000275.1, on the reverse strand, counting down.
TCCAATTCCAACGGCCCTTCATCGAAGCGGCTGCCCTTGCCGCCGAGCGCGAGCGAGCGTTTGCCGTTGATTTGCAAATCAGAAAGTGCCCGCACGGCTTCGGGATCGTTGAGGCACACGGCGGCGTTTTCGATGCGATGCAAAACCAGCGCGCGCAGACAGCCCGTGCCATCGCCCGGCGCGCCGCCGCCGATGTTGTCGCTCGGCTCCACCAAAACCGTGAGGCCATCGGCCGGTTCACAGATTTTGGGCATCACATTTTCGACCGGCGGATCAATGCGCGCGCCAACTTCCTTCAACTCCAACGCGAGCGATTCCAATTCATCCAACGCCGCCGAGGCATCGCCGGTGGTGATGGCTTGCAAACTGACGCCGGTGTTCGGCGTGTCGGCGAAGGCAAAACCGGCGGTGATGTTGATGGCCCAAATATCTCCGCTCTCCAGTTCCCGCGCGCGGCTTTCCAGCGCGCGCATCGGATCCTCCGCCGTGGCCGTGCCGGTGGGCGGCCACACGACGGGGAGTTGGCGCAGTTGTATTTTGGGTATTTGGCCGGATTCAAAATGCTGTGCCAAAAGACTGGCGGTGCGCCCGGCGCTTTCGCGGGCGTCGGTGTGCGGGTTTTCGCGATAGGCCACAAGACAATCGGCGTGGCGCGCCATGGCGGGGGAAAAATTCGCGTGTAAATCGTACACGCCGAAAACGGGCTTTTCTTTTGCACGGGGGAGGGAGCGAATGCGTTTGAGCACTTCGCCTTCCACATCGGGAAACGATTCGCAAACCATCGCGCCGTGCAGCACGAGGAAGAGGGCGTCGCAATCGTGCTGCCATCGCGCTTTGAGTTCCGCCCACCAAATTTCGAGCACATCATCATTCACCGTGCCGCTGGGCGTGGCGCGGGCGTCGAGGACGGGAACGATTTGCCAATTTTGTTTTTGGGCGAATTCGAGTGCGCCGCCGAGTGGCGAGGCATCGCCGGCGCAATCGAGCATCGCGTCGCCGACGCGGAACTGAAAATCGGACAGTGATGTGGTGTCGTCCACGAAGGTGTGCGTTTCGTGGAAGAGACCGGCGATGAGGATGGTTTTCATTTTTTTCTCACGCGGAGACGCGCCTCTGCGTGAGTTATAAAATTCCGTGCTTCGCAAACGCCTCGGTGACGGGCATGCCGTTGGCGAGGTCGTCGCGCACGGTGTTTTCGCCGGCTGCTTTTTTCTGGGCGAGGCGGAGGGTTTCTTCCAGCGCCTCGGCGGGGATGATGACCACGCCATCGGCATCGCCCAGAATGTAATCGCCGTTTTTTATTTTCACGCCGTCGATGGTGATGGGCTCGCCGATGGCGGTGACGTCAATGCGGCCCTTGCTGTCGGCGGGGGTGGTGCCGATGGCGAACACGGGGAAATCCATTTTCTCAAGCGCCCACAAGTCGCGCGTGCAAGTGCTCATCACCGCGCCGCGCACGCCTTTGGCGATGCAGGCGGTGGAGAGCAGTTCGCCCCAGAACGAGCAGTTCAAACTATTGCCGGCATCCACCACGAGCACGTCGTCGGCTTGCATGGCGTCGATGACGGCCATCTCGAGTTTGTAGGGCTCGGTGGGGATGGCGTCGACTGGCTCGGCTTTGGCGGTGTAAACGCGGCCGCACACGCGGCGCGCGGAAGTGGCGGCGCGGAGGTTTGCGCCGAGGGTTTGTTGGCGATGACCGAGGCCGTCGAGCACATCGGCGACGACGGCGCTGTAGAGTTTTTCCAAAACGGGAAGGGGATCGCTCATGGGCGGAGTGTGTGGCTGCGGGTCGTGCGCGCAAAGTTTTTTCGTTGCGTCTTGGGGGCGTTCAGAGAATCGTTTGCGCATGGCCGATTCCAATCAGCGCGCGGACACCGGTGCCTCGTTTCGCCAGTGTTTGCTGGAATTGAAATGGATGGTGGCGACGTGGGCGGTTTTTTTCGCGTGGGTGATTGGGTATTCTAGTGTGGCGGGTTACGCGGTGGCGGAAACGGCGGAGGTGCAAATGGTTTGGGGTATTCCGCGCTGGGTGTTTTTTGGCTGGCTCATCCCGCTGGGCGCGGCCAACGCGTTCACGATTTGGTTTTGCCTTTTTAAAATGCAGGATGAACCGATGGAGGAATTGCCGGAGGATATGCTGTGATGCTGGCGGAAGCGGGAAGCAATGCGGCGTTGGTGAGTTTTTGCATTTACACGGCGGTGGTGTTTGCGCTGGCGTGGTTGGCGGGGCGGAAGCGCGAGGGGAAGTCGTTCATGAACGAGTATTTCCTCGGCAGCCGCAATCTCGGCATATGGGCATTCGCGCTCACTTACGCGGCGACCAGCGCCTCGGGTGGCAGCTTCATGGGGTTCCCGGCAAAAATTTACACGTACGGCTGGGTGATGGCGTTATGGATTGGCGGCTATATTGTAGTGCCGCTGGTGGCGATGGGTTTGATTTCCAAACGGCTCAATCAAGTGGCGCGCAAATCGGGCAGCATCACGGTTCCGGAAATGATGCGCAAACGGCTGGGCAGTCCCACGGTGGGGCAGGTGGCGACGGTGTTGCTGGTGTTTTTCCAGTTCTTCTTTTTGCTGGCGCAATTCAAGGCGGGCGCAAAAATCATGACCACGCTGCTGGGCGATGTGGGAGTTTTCATCGTCGCTAAGGACGCCATCGAGTCGGTGCTTCAACCGCTGCCGTGGATTGGCGGCGGCGCGGTGGATGGCGCGTATTATTTATGTCTGGGCGTATTCGCAGTTTCGGTGGTGGCGTACACGGCGTGGGGCGGTTTTCGGGCGGTGGTGTGGACGGATGTGATGCAGGGAATCGTGATGTTGGTGGGAGTGGTGATTTTGCTGGGGCTCGCGCTGACGCAAGTGGGCGGGCTGGCCAACGCCACGCGGGAGGTGGCCAAGATGGTGCCGCCGGAGGATGGAGTGTTGCGAATGGAGGTGAGCGCAAAAACCAAATTGCCGCAGGGGACTTGGTTCAAATTGGAAACTGATGAGCGGGTGAAATATTTTCGCGTGAAAAAAGACACGGAGGTTTCGCCGGTAAACGAGGGCGGCGAGGGCGGCGGCAATGAAGTCAATGTGATTTGTTTGCCCAAACCCACGGGCGCAGAAATGAAGGCGATTGAAAAGCAACTCGCGCAACAATCCGTGCCGGCCAATTCCTTTGTTTACCAAAAAAAGAGCGGCTACAAATACGGCGCGGGCAAACAGGGCGTGTACGTCAGCGCGCCGGGGCCTTCCTCGGTGGAGGCGCAGGGGTTTTTGCCGGTGATGATGGCGATGTGTTTCTTTGCGTTCTGGACATTCGCGGGCTCGGGGCAGCCCAGCTACATGGCGCGGCAAATGGCGTTTAAAGATACGGTGACCTTGCGGCGCTCGATGGTGTTCGTGATGGTTTATTTCTCGCTGATTTATTTTCCGCTCATAATAATTTTCACCTGCGGTCGGGTGTTGTTGCCGGGATGGGAGATTGATTCGGATCGCATCATGCCGGAGATGGTGATGTTCCTTACCTCCAATGCCGGCGCGCCGTGGCTGGCGGGGCTGTTGCTGGCCGCGCCCTTCGCGGCGGTGATGAGCAGCGTGGATAGTTTTCTCCTGCTGTTTTCCTCCACCATCACGCGCGATGTGTATCAGCAAAAACATCCGGACGCCTCCGAGGCCAAGCTGAAAAAAGTGAGCTACGCCGTCACCATTATCATGGGCGCGCTGGCGGTAGTGGCGATGCTCAAGCCGCCGCAATTTTTGCAGGACCTCATCGTGTTCGGCTCCGGCGGCCTGGCGGCGAGCTTCCTGATGCCGGTGGTGCTGATGCTCTACTGGCCGCGCCTCACCCCCGTGGCTGCGGTGGCGGGGATGGTTTCGGGCGGGTTCACGATTGGCGCGATTTATTTGGTCGGGTTTTTTGTGCACGGCAAGTTTGGGGAAATACCTTTGCTGGGGCTGCATCCATTCATCTGGGCAGTGGCCGTCTCGGCGTTGGCGAGCGTGGTCGTCGTTCGTTTCTCGCGCCCGACGGACCCCGAATTGGTAGAGAAATATTTCGGCAAAGTTGATGAAGGAGGGAAAATCGGGTAGGTTGAAGGAGATGCGTTTGTTGCTGACATGGATTGGATTCGCGCTGTGCCATTCGGGCGCGGGCGCGGCGGATTCGGTGGTGTGGCATCCCAAGGCGCGCACGTTTGATATGAACGTGCGGGCGATGGGGCTGGAGAAATTGCTGGGGGTGATCAAGGCGGAAACCGGCTGGGAAGTGCTGGTGGAGCCGGGGTTGAAAGGGCGAGTGGGGGTGAAGTTTCGCGACAAGCCGGCGGCGGATGCCATGCGGTTTCTGCTGGGGGACAAACGGTTTTCGCTCGTGCCCCGCACCAAAGGCGGCACGCGGCTGATGGTTTACGAGAGCGCCCTGCGCGGGGCCACGCAACAGGTGGCCGCAGAGATGCTCGCCTTCGAGGCGGAACCCTTGGCGCCCGGCGCGGATGATGGTCGTTTGCTCACGCTCAAGGTGAAGGTGCATCATCTCAAAAGTTCTTTTGCGTCCATCAACGCGGATTCCAAACTCACCAACCTCCGGCCCTTGATTGCGGGCGTGAATGAAATGTGGCAGTCGGCGAATATCCGGTTTGTGGCCGATCGCCCGTTGCCGATGCGCGCGGCGGATCGCGATGCGGAAAAGGCATTTGCCGGATTGTTCAAGCCGGGCGTTTCCGCCACGGCAGTGGCGCAGCTTCAATCGCGGATTTTACATAAAATGCTGCCGGACTTGCCCGACCGCGGGAAGGTGTTTCACATCGTCGTCATTTACACCATGCCGCGCGCATACGGCGCGGTGTATCTTCCCGCCAAGGGAATGGTGCTGATGCCGCAGGTAAAGTTCGCCGCATTGGTGGATGCCGATGGCGTGTGGAAAGATGGCTCGCCGGTATTCTTCGCGCAGTCAAACATTCTTGCGCACGAAATGGGCCACTCGCTTTCGCTGCCGCACGTGGCGACGCAGGGCAATTTGATGATTGATGGCAAGCTGCGCAAAGGCGGCGGCGTGGGGCCGGGCATCAAGCTCACAGCCCAGCAAATTCTCGCCGCTCGGCGGCAAGCCTTCACCGGCGGCCCGTATGTGCCCGGCCTCAATCCGCGGCCCGCCAAGCCTAAGCCGCCGGGGGATTGATTTCCGCCCCGGCCGGTGCTACCTTGCGGCCACGTTATGGACGATCCATTATTGCAGGCTCTCAGTGAATCGAACGATGACCTCATCGCCGCGTTGAAAACCGTGGCGCGCGCGGAAGTGTGCGTGGTGGTGACCCGCGGCGCGCTGGTGGGGCTGAATCTTGATGGCTCGAAAATCACCGATGCCGGTTTGGAAAAACTCGGCGGACAGGAACAACTTCGCTGGCTGGGTCTCGCGGGCACGGGCGTTTCGCCGGAGGGCGTCGCCGCCTTGCGCGAACGTTTGCCCGGCTGCAATGTGCTTCATTAAATGAACCTTCGCCGGCTCAAATTGCGCTACGCAATTTCCCTGAGGGAAATGCCGGTGTTTGCCGGGGCCATTAAAAAAGCCCGCAATTTGGGCAAGCCGGTGGATTCCAGCGATCCGAGCAGTCACGTTCTTCGTCCCACCTCCGTGCGGCACTAGGATCTCGACTGAGCGGCGGGCGGTTTTCAGGATGGTTTTCCGGGGCAACTTCTGCTAATTTCCGCGGCCTTAACGAACTATGGCCGCGTACTACGTCCAGAAAGACGGCGGGCATTTCGGCCCGCTTTCGCGCGATGAACTCCAGCAGTACATCGCCGCCGGTGTGTTGTCGGTGGAAGATTGGGCCATCGAGGAAGGCAAAGACGCCTGGGTGCCGCTGGGCACTTACGTGCAGATGCCCGCCGAGCCGGCAGCAGTTGCCGGGGCAGATCCCGCTTCCGCTTCGATAAACCCCACAACCGAATCCGCCGGAGGCGGCATGGCGTTGGCGGGTGTGATATTGCTGTTGATGGCCGGCGGCACATTTGGCGCGTGGCGAATGTGGGGCGGCAAATTCACAACGACCGGCGATCACCCACAAAAAGAAATCGAAGTGAGCGTGCTGAGCCCGTGGGATATTCCTCAACCTCCCCCTCCGCCCAAGATCGAACCCTTGCCCACCAACAACCTTCCAGCCGCCGTTGCCGAGGAGTTGATTTTCATTTCTCCCGAAAACCTCGAACCCCTCCAAACCCGCGCCAAGGACGGCGATGCGGAGGCGATGCTGGAATTGGCCCGCCGCCATGAAACGGGGTGGGGCGTCCGTTGGGATCTTGCAGCGGCTTTCAAGTGGGCTGAAAATGCTGCGGAGAAAAATGAGCCGCGCGCGCGTGTGTTGTTGGCTTTCTATTGCATGAGCCGCATCGGAACAAATCGAGTGGATGTGCAACGCGCCGCGCAACTGGAAGAAACCGGTGATGCAAACGGCGCGCTGGAGCTGGTTCGGAAAATGGCCGACGAGGGTGATGCGGCTTCACTGACAATTCTCGGGTTGCGCAATAAACCGCGCCGAGGGTTTTCCGGAAACCCCGAGCTGGCATATCGGCAGTTCAGGCTGGCGGCGGATCTGGGCGATGTGCAGGCACAGTATTGGGTGGGCATGATGGAAGGCCAGGGCGTGGGCACCGAGCGAAACATTGAGCGCGCCGCGCGCTGGATCGCCACCGCAGCCGAGCAAGGCCAGACGCTCAGCATTTCTCTTCTTGGCCTCATGCACATTCAGCAACTTGGCTTGCCGGAAAATCCAGACGAAGGCGTTCGTCTGATTCGCGAAGCGGCGGAAATGGGAATGCCCAAGGCCCGGTACCGTTTGGGATATATGTACTTGAAAGGCAACCATCTCGCCATGGATGTTCAGCAGGCCTGCGTTTGGTTTTTACTGGCGTACGAGGGCACGAGTTTGGCGCGGCCGTATTTGAAAAAATTGCGCGAAGAAATGGATCCCGCTGATTACGATCGCGCTCTGGCCGAGGCTGCCAAACTTGATGATACGTTCACCGACCCCGAACTGCCCGCGCCTGATCCGGATGCCCCCCCCAAACCGCCGTTCATCGAAAAGCCCACCCAATCCGATGTGGCCAAGCCGCTGCCGTTGCCCCCCGACCCCGAGAAAACCGAGCCACCCCCATCGAGCCGTGAGCCGTAAATTTTTATTCCTCGGCCTGATGCTTTCGGCAATGGCCTGCGCGAAAAAGGAAAAGTCCCTCGAGCAATTGGCTGATGAGGGCGATTCGGTGGCCCAATATGAAATGGGCCGCCAATTTTATGTTGGCGATCACGGGCGGCCGCGGGATCTTCTGATGGCTTACCAATGGTTCGTGCGCGCGGCCGACGCAGGCCATCCGAAAGCGCAAAGCAATCTGGGTCATTTATACGCGATGGGCATCGGGGTGGAGAAAAATATCGTGCAGGCTTACCAGTGGTTTGCGCTGGCCGCCGCAG
>DQLO01000234.1 GCA_015660155.1 Verrucomicrobiota bacterium | reverse complement strand
TCTTTGAAGTTGGCCACCACGCTTTCGGCGTCCACATCTTCCGGCAGCGTGAAGCTGCGGGTGAACGTGCCGTGCGAGCGTTCCACGCGGTGGAAGGTTTTAGTTTCCACGCGGCGTTCCAAATCGCGCTCGCCGGATAAGGTTAGCACGCCATTCTCCACTGTCACCTTCACCTTCTCTTTGCTCAACCCCGGCAGCTCAGCGCGGATGGTGTACGCTTCGGCCGATTCCTCGATGTCCACCACCGGCGACCACGCCACCGATTGCAAACCTTCGCCGCCCAGCACCGATGCCAGCCGGTTGTGAAACAACTCGTCCATCTCATGGATGGGATTCCAGATACTCAATGTGTTCATATTAGTTCCTTTCAGGCGGTGTTAAAAAATGGCCGCAAAGTCCCGCCAATTAGCCTTGCAACTGATTAAAGACCGTTTCAAACGCAATCTTCAACCTGTTAACAACAAGAACCGTGCCAGCCGCATAAAAACCTAAATACACAAAATAGCCCTGAAAAACCGCTTTTACAGCATTGTTGCAATGTTAATAACGTGTGAATTAGGGGTATTTTGGCGCAACTGTGACTGCGCCGTTTTGGCGCTATGCTAAAGCAAGTCGCTCAGTGAAGGAATGCTGTTGCCGATGGGTTCGGCGCTGTCGCGGCAGAGCCAGCGGGACTGGAATCCAGCGGCTTGCGCGCCGTGGTGGTCCTCGTTTTCGCTGTCGCCCACGTGCAGAATTTCTGCGGGCGGAAGCTGCAACGCCTCGGCGGCGGCTTGGAAAATCTCCGGCGCGGGCTTAGCGTGCCCCGCCTCGGCGGAAACTAGAATGACTTCAAACTCGTTTGCAAGCTCCAGCGATTCCAGCAACGGACACAAGCGATCGTCCCAATTGGAAATCACCGCCAACCGCGTGCCGCGTTTCTGAAGCACTTCAATCGTCGGCAACACGTCATCAAAAATGCGCCACGGTTTGGGCGTGCCGAAGTCGTGATAAATTTCATCAAAAAAAACTTTGGCTCGGCAAGGTGGTTGTGAGGCCAGCGAATGTTTCATCCACCATCGCGGCTCAACCGTTTTTTGTGTATTCGAATTCGCCGCGTTGCCGCCACGCTTCGATAAAACGTTGGGTAATTTCTTCCGGCGCGGCATCCACGCCGTGGCGCATGGCCACTTCGGCGTAGGCGTGACCCACCGAAGGCCACGGCTCGATGAGCGTGCCGCCGACATCAAACGTTATGGCCGCGACATTTTCCATTCGTTCAAATCTTTTTCGTCCACCGCCGCCGCGAGCCCCAGCAATTCCATCGCCTCGCCCAGCAAATAAATTGAACCGGTGATGACGACAAAATCATCCTTTGCAACAGCGGCAAGACCTTCTTCCAAAGATTCGGCGGCGATGACTTCGCAATCGTTTTGCTGTCGGCAAGCGTTGGCCAATTCGTCCGGAGACAAAGTACGTTCGCTACTGACCGGAACACAAACAATGCGCCCCGCCAGCGGTGCGAGAATGGCGACCATTTGTTTCCAGTTTTTATCGGCCAACACGCCGAGCAACAGCGTGGGCCGTTGCCCCGATTGCAGCTCGGCCAACACGCCGCGCAATGCCTCAGCGCTGGCGGGGTTGTGGACGGCATCGAGTAGCAGCTTGCGGCCATCGCGTTCAAACACCTGCGCGCGCGCGGGCCAATGAACATTGGCGAGGGCGGTTTCGATCGAATCATTTTTTACCGGCAATGTGTTTTGCAATGCCTCCACGGTTGCCGCAGCGAGGGCGGCGTTTTGGCGTTGGTGTTTTCCGGCGAGGGCGGTGGCGTGTTCGGCGTCCACGAAAGTGATGGGGCCGGTTTGTTCGAGCACGGCTATTGCCTCGGGCGGTTGCGGCGCGCTGAGGGCGGGGATGCCTTGCTTGATGATGCCGGTTTTTTCGGCGGCGATTTGGGCGAGGGTTTCGCCGAGATATTGTTGATGGTCAAGGGCGATGGGGGTGATGACGGTGGCGATGGGGGTGACAATGTTGGTGGCATCGAGCCGACCGCCGAGGCCGGTTTCGAGCAGGACGATGTCGCATTGCGCGCGCGCGAAATGTTCGAGGGCCATCACGGTGATGACTTCAAAAAAGGTGGGCGGTTGGTCGGCGGGGAAATGGCGCACGAGGGCTTGCATACATTCGGTGAGGCGCACGACTTCCGTCTCGGCAATGGGTTCGCGGCTCACTTGAATGCGTTCGCGAAAGCTAACGAGGTGCGGCGAGGTGAACAGTCCAGTTTTGTAACCAGCCGCGCGGTAAATACTTTCGAGCATCGCGCAGACGGAGCCTTTGCCGTTGGTGCCGGCGACGTGGATTATTTTTAGCGATTGATGCGGATTGCCCGCGTGCGCGGCGAGTTTGCGCGGGTTTTCCAAACCCAGCTTGGAGCCGAGTAGCCGCAGCTCGTACAGCCAATCGATTGCCTCTTGGTGGGTCACGGTTTTATTAAACGCAGAGGGCGCAGAGTCGCAGAGATTCGCAAAGGAAAAACATTTTTCATTCTCTGCGTCTTTGCGTTCTTTGCGTTGAAATTGGAAGCGCTACTTCTACCGGCAAGATGTCGGCAGCACTTTAGCCCTCGGCGTGTTCGTGGGCGGCTTTGATGAAGCCGGCGAAGAGAGGGTGGGCTTGGACGGGTTTGCTTCGAAATTCGGGGTGCGCCTGTGTGGCTATGAAATAGGGGTGGTCTTTCAACTCAATGAGTTCGACCAGATTGCCGTCGGGCGAGGTGCCGCTGAAGGCGAAGTCCTTAGCCTCGAATTGTTCGCGGTAGGCGTTGTTGAATTCGTAACGGTGGCGGTGGCGTTCGTTGGCTTCGTCAGCGCCATAAAGCTCCGCCACTTTGCTGCCGGCGACGAGTTTGCAGGGCTGCGCACCGAGGCGCATTGTGCCGCCCAATTCGGTGACGTTTTGTTGATCGTCAAGCAGGGCGATGATGGGATGCGGTGTTTTGGGATCAAACTCCGCCGAGTGCGCGCCTTTCAATCCCAACGCGTTTCGGGCAAATTCAATACAGGCGATTTGCATTCCGAGGCAAAGGCCGAGGTAGGGCACGCCGTTTTCGCGGGCGTATTTGGCTGCCAATATTTTGCCTTCCACGCCGCGTTCGCCAAAGCCGCCCGG
>DQLO01000013.1 GCA_015660155.1 Verrucomicrobiota bacterium | reverse complement strand
TTTCACGCGGAAGCCACCAGCGAAAAAATTGCGATGGGCCGCATGCTCGATGGCGATGTGAGCGCGGTGGTGGGCACGCACACCCACGTGCAAACTGCGGATGAAACCATTTTACCCGGCGGCACGGCGTTTCTGTGTGATGCAGGATTCACCGGGCCGCATGAAGGCGTGATCGGCCGCGAATGGGAACCGGTGGTGCATCGTTTTCTCACCAGCCAACCGCAGCGGTTTCCGGTGGCCAAAGGACGGGTGCTGTTGCAAGGCGTGATTATTGAGATCGACGGTGCCACGGGCAAAGCCATTGCGATCGAACGCGTCAGCGAGGCGCTTTAGTTTGTATCACACCACCACGTTCCGTGCTTCTATATGAACCGGTTTTCTGTCATATTTTTCCGCCCATGAAATCAATGACCGGCTATGGGCGCGGCGAAGCGTCGCGCAATGGCGCAAAACTCACAGTGGAAATTAGCACGGTGAACCGCAAGCAAGCGGAGCTGTCGCTGTACCTGCCGCGTGAGCTGGACGCGCTGGAAAGCCGCGCGCGCGATGAAATTAATTCGCGCATTTCGCGCGGCCGCATTGTGGCGCGGGTGGGGTTGTCCGCCACCGATGGCGATAGCTCGAAAGTGAAACTCGATGCCGCTCTCGCCAAGCGTTACGCGCGCGAATACCGCAAGCTAGCCAAAGAACTTAAGTTGCAGGATGACCTCGGCATCGACACCATTTTGCGTGCGCCGGGCGTGCTGAAGCAAAGTGATGAGGCGTTGGACGCGGAGGGTTTGTGGCCGTCGTTGCGCAAGGCGGTGCGCGATGCGCTAGGGGATTTGCTGGCGATGCGCACTCGCGAAGGCGCTCATCTGAAAAAAGATTTGCAGCAACGCATTGGCACGATGCAAAAGGCGGTGAAGAAGATTGCCAAGCAGGCACCCTCCACCGTGAAGCGGCATCGCGAGCTACTGCACGAACGCCTAGCCGCCGCCGGGCTGGAGTTGGGCGCGGGCGATGACGAGCGTTTGCTGAAAGAGGTTGCGATGTTCGCCGATCGCATTGACATCACCGAAGAGCTCACGCGGCTGGAAAGCCACTTTGGTCAGTTCGCCGATTGCGCGAAAGCAAAAGGGCCGGTGGGTCGCACGCTGGATTTTCTTTCGCAGGAAATGAATCGCGAAATCAACACCATCGGTTCGAAGGCAAATGACGCGGCCATCTCGCGGCTGGTGGTTACATTGAAAAGCGAGTTGGAAAAATTTCGCGAGCAGGTTCAAAACGTGGAGTGATGGAGGTCGACAGTCAACCGGTGTTGCTGGTGCTCTCCGGCCCTTCGGGAGTGGGGAAAACCACGGTGGCACTGCGGCTGTTGGCCGAGAACGAATCGCTCATCCGCGTGGTGACCTGCACCACCCGCGCCTCGCGCGAAGGCGAAGCGGATGGCGAGGCCTATCATTTCCTGAGTGAAACGGAGTTTGCGCGGCGCGTGGCGGCCGGTGATTTTTTGGAACACGCCGAAGTGTACGGGCATGGCTATGGCACGATGAAATCCGCCGTGACCGAGCCCCTGGCGGCGGGGCGGGATGTGTTGGTGGTAAACGATCTGCAGGGCGCGTTGACCTTCACCGCCATGGCGCAGCGGGATGAGGCGTTGGCGAAGGTGATGACCACGATATTTTTGGTGGCTGAAAACGCGGCGGCCTTGCGTGCGCGATTGGAGTCGCGCGGCGAGGATGCGCCGGAGGTGATCGCCAAACGGCTTGCGGTCGCGGAGGGTGAGATGGCGCGGCGGGGTGAGTTTGATCACGTCGTGGTGAGCGGCACGCGCGAGGCGGATGCGGCTGCCGTGCAGGGAATTTACTCGAACGCAAAAAGAGAATAATGGCAAAAAACAAAATCATTGTGCTGGGCGTGACCGGTTCCATCGCCGCTCACAAGGCGGTGGATATTTGCAGTTTGCTGGCAAAATCCGCCACGTCGGTGCACGTGGTGATGACGCGTGACGCGCGGGAGTTTGTGACGCCGCTTCCGTTCAAAACTCTTTCGCGCAATCCGGTGATCACCAGCCTATACGACGAAGAGGAAGGTTGGCGGCCTGCGCACATTCGGTTGGCGGATGAGGCGGATTTGCTGTTGATCGCGCCCGCCACGGCCAATTGCCTCGCCAAGCTTGCCCACGGGCAGGCGGATGACGCGTTGGGTTGCATTGGTTTGGCATTGAACCCAGAAGCCAAATTGATGATTGCCCCGGCGATGAATGGAAAAATGTGGAGTCACCCTGCCACGCGGGCGAATGCGGAACTGTTGCGGGAGCGTGGCGCGCAATTTATCGGCCCTGCTGAGGGGGAGCTTGCCTGTGGCTATGAAGGGTTCGGTCGCTTGGAAACGCCCGATGCGATTGCGGAAGCAGCCTTGCAGTTAGTGGGGGTTTCATCGTAAAAATTCCGCCTCCCGATGCCCGCCTTTAAAAAAATCCGGCGCTTCTTCAAGCTCATCAGCACCTCGTCCATCGATCCGGACGAGCAGTACGCGCGGTTGAAGCTGATGGAGCGCGACCTTGGCGTGCCGATCAAAATTTTCGGGTTGGCCATCACGGCTTATTTTCTTTTTTTCACCGATGAATTTAAGGGG
>DQLO01000038.1 GCA_015660155.1 Verrucomicrobiota bacterium | reverse complement strand
CTGATCACCGCAACGAATCCCCGCTCTCCTGCGGCTCCCTTACTTTGCGCCCCATGTACCATCAATGAGCTTGCGGAGCTCAGTCACCTTGTCGGTGTTTGCCTTAGCCAAGTTCATTGTCTCAAATGGATCCTTCGCCAAGTGGTATAATTCAATCTCCCCTGTACCCTTGGCTCCCTTGGCAGCTCGGGTCGTAACATTTTCCTTATGTGGCAAAATCAGTTTCCAACCATCCTGAATCCCCCAGCGGTAAGTCAGGTTCTTGGACGGGTTATGCGTATCCACGGCATTATGTAGAAAAATCTCACCATATAAAAATTTGCGCGCATTTACGGCTTTTTCGTCCAATAAATCCAGCCCCCGCATTTCCTTGGTCGGCTTGAGTCCGACAGCCTTAAGAACTGTCGGCACCATATCGATACTGGAAACGGGCGTGGTGGACACGGCTGGCTTCACGGTGCCTGGCCAGCGCACCATGATGGGTGTGCGGGTGCCGCCGTCATATTGGCTACGCTTGCTCTTGAGGTCATAGCCGCGCTGCTTGGGGCTCTGAATCCAGCCATTGTCCGTCACGTAGATGATAATCGTATCCTTGGCCAGGCCCTTCTTGTCGATGTGACCCACCAATTCACCCACTGTTTCGTCAAACCATTCCACCATCGCGTAGTAACGTGCCATATGGGGTGAATCCACCTTGGCCATATATTTGTCAAAGAGCCGCTTGGGCGGCGTGTGCGGTGTGTGCGGCAGGAAAGGCGCGTACCAGATAAAAAACGGTTTATCACCGGCGTCGGAGATGAAGTCGTAAATGGGCTTGAGCCCGTCGCGTCCAATGCGCAGGCCGACGTCGCCGTGACGGCCGCCGCGCTTGGGATCGCCATGAGTCATGCCGTGGGTAAAGCCGCCGCGCTTGAAATTACCCTGCCACCATTTGCCGCTTTGATGGCTGACATAGCCCTTCTCTTTCAGGATTCGCGGCAACGAGGGCACGGTGTCAATCAGCGCAACCTGCTGCTGAAACCGCGCGGCATATTCCAGTGATCGTTTGCCTTGTGGTGGAATGGGAGGCTCATTGCCCGTGATCTTGCTTTGATGCGGATAGAGCCCGGTGATCATCGTGGCCAGCGACGGGCAGCACAAACTGCTGGGCACGTAGCCATGGGTGAAGGTGAGACTCTGCGCGGCGAAGCGGTCAATGTTGGGCGTCTCGATTTGTTTATGGCCCATAAAGCCGTAATCCGTCCACGTTTGATCATCGGAAATGATGAAGACGATGTTGGGCGGCTTGGCGACGGCCAGGAACGGGGTAAGTACGGCAAGCAAAAAAAGCACACGTTGCATGGGCGGAGGGTGCAACAACTTTTGCTGCGCGACAAGCCAAGAGACTTGAGAAAACCGCGCACTTGGGTTAAGTTGTCTTCAGCCCACCCGGGCCGCGCAACGTTTATCGCCCCGGAAGGTAATCAAAATAAAATGGGACCTTGCCTTCGATGCTGGCCGTCAGGCCTTGACTGGAAGTCTTAAGGCATCGATTGGGTACCCACCTAGGAATCATCGTTCCACGGGCCAGTTTGCGCGGTTTGGGTTGGGTATTTTTTTTGCCTGTGTAAACATCGGCGCATGGCGGAGCGGGATTTATTTAATGCATCGGCAGCGCCCGACGAGCCCCGGGCCGACCGGACGGCGGGACACCGGCAGGCGCCTCTCGCCGCCCGCATGCGCCCGCGCACGTTGGAGGAATTCGCCGGGCAACAACACATCCTCAAGCCGGGCATGCTACTGCGGCGTGCCATTGAGGCGGACCGCATCCAATCGCTGATTTTTTACGGCCCGCCGGGCACCGGCAAAACCACGCTCGGGCAGATCATCGCCAGCCGCACGGAAAGCAAGTTCGAACGGCTCAGCGGCGTGGAGAGTAACGTGGCGGAAATGCGCCGCGTGCTGTCCGGCGCGGCGAATCGGTTGGAAAACACCGGACGCGCCACGGTGCTTTTCATTGACGAAATTCATCGGTTCAACAAAGCGCAACAGGACGTGCTGCTGCCGGACGTGGAAGGCGGCACGGTGAAGTTGATCGGCGCGACGACGCACAACCCGTTTTTCTTTGTCAACTCGCCGCTGGTGTCGCGCTCGCAGATTTTTGAACTGCAACCGCTGGAACCGGCGGACATCCGCACACTCTTGGATCGGGCTTTGGCGGATAAAGAACGCGGTCTCGGTCACATTAAAATCACCGCCGATTCGGATGCGCTGGATCATCTCGCCATGATTTCCGACGGCGACGCGCGCAAGGCGCTTAACTCGCTGGAGATCGCCGCGCTCACCACGTTGCCGGGCAAAGACGGCGCGATCGCGCTGACGCTCGCGGTCGCCGAGGAGTGCATCCAAAAAAAGGCGGTGGTGTACGATGCCGATGGCGATCAACATTACGATACGATTTCCGCCTTCATCAAAAGCATCCGCGGCAGCGATCCCGATGCGGCGTTGTACTGGCTGGCGAAGATGATCCACGCTGGCGAAGATCCGCGTTTTGTTTCGCGGCGGCTAATGATCAGCGCCGCCGAAGACATCGGCCTCGCGGATCCGATGGCGTTGGTGCTGGCTACCTCGGCGCATGCGGCCTCGGAATACGTCGGCTGGCCCGAGGCGCGCATCCCGCTGGCGGAAGCCACGGTTTATCTCGCCACCGCGCACAAAAGCAACAGCGCGTACGTGGCCATCGATGCCGCGCTGGAGGAGGTGAAAGCCGGGCGGACGATTCCGGTGCCCAAACATCTGCGCGATGCGCATTATCAAGGCGCGGAGCAACTCGGCCACGGTGAAGATTACAAGTACGCGCACGATTACGACGGGCACTTCGTGGCGCAGGATTACCTGGGCGTGGACAAAGTTTTTTACGAGCCGACGGAAGAAGGCGTGGAACAAAAAATCAAGACCCGCGTCCTGCACTGGCGCTCGTTGCAAGCCAAAGCCAAAGCCAAAAAACCGGATGGACATTAAAGATGAAAAGTCCGCCGTGCGCGCGGAGATGAGCGCCTTCCGCATTCGCCCCGCAGAACGCGCGGCGGCTTCGGTGGCGATCTGTGAGCG
>DQLO01000345.1 GCA_015660155.1 Verrucomicrobiota bacterium | reverse complement strand
TTTGAGATTGTGGTTCCCATCAAAGAGCTCAACACCCTCAAGGCGCAAAAGGCTCGTGACACCCGCATGCTTCTTTACATCGCCTGCATCTCGCTTTTGGTGGGCGGTATAGGCATTATGAACATCATGCTGGCCACCGTCACTGAACGCACTCAGGAGATTGGAATCCGTCGCGCACTGGGAGCCAAGCAGACGGACATAACCGTACAGTTTCTGGTGGAGGCCCTGATACTTTGCCTAATTGGCGGTTCCATTGGTGTTTTGGGTGGCTGCGGTTTTGCCGCATTCCGGCACAACATTCTACACACAACGACCATCATCACTGAATGGTCGGTGATCATAGCCTTTGGCCTTTCGGTGGCAGTGGGACTGATCTTCGGTCTTTGGCCAGCAATCAAGGCGGCCTCACTCGATCCAATCGAGGCCCTGCGGCACACGTAGGGCTGCCTCGGCGCACAGAAATTATTGGCGCGCGAAATTTCGATTAAAATCGCCGGTCGCGCGTCCAACTTCCTCATAAATGTGATGACGAATTTTTCCTCTAAACTGATTGGCGTTCTGTCCTTGGTTGCGGTGTTGCTAGCGGGCTGCGAAGCGGCCAAGTTCCGGGACGCTGCCGATGCCGAAGTGTATGGCATTTTGAAACAACGTGGAAGCGACGTATTGGGCGCGGAACAGGATTACGACATCCGCACTGCATGGAGCGAACGCGCGCCGGACGCTATTCCGCCCGCGGAAATCATCACCGAACGCTTCAACGACAACGCCCGCGTGCTCACCCTCGAGGACGCGCTGGGGATGGCGGTCACGAACAACCGTGCTTATCAATTGCAAAAAGAGACGCTGTATTTATCCGCGCTATCACTCACCGGCACGCGGCACAAGTTTGTGTGGCAGCCGACCAAAAGCACGGCCGACCTCGGCTTCGTGCGCGAATCGGACAAGGGCCTCAAGGGCGATTCCGATCTCGATCTCACCTTCAGCAAACTTTTCAAAACCGGCGGCACGCTCACCGCCTCGTTGGCGAACGATCTTGTGCTGTATCTCAATGGCAAACCCAAAGTGCCGGACATCACCTTGAAGCTCACCCAACCGCTGTTGCGCGGTGCGGGGCGCGCTATCGCCGAGGAGGTGCTCACGCAGGCGGAGCGCGATGTGGTTTATGCGGTGCGCAACTTCAGCCATTACCAAAAAACGTTTGCCATCGAAACGGTGTCCGAATATTTCCGCATTCTCCAAAAAAAGGATTCGGTTCGCAACAGCTACAGCAATTACCAAAACCTGCAGGCTTCCCGCGCGCGGGCGGAGGCGATGGTGGAGGCGCAGCGATTGCCGAAGTTTCAGGTGGATCAGGCGCGCCAAGAGGAACTATCTTCCCGCGTAAAATATCTGGCCGCCGTGGAGAGCTATCGCGCCGCGCTGGATGCCTTCAAGCAACGGCTCGGTCTCCCGCTGGGCGAGGATCTCAAGCTGGATGATGCCGCCTTGCGCGAGTTGGTGCAAACCGGCCTCACGCCGCTGGATCTCAACGCGCGCAACGGCTATCTCATCGCCGTCACTAATCGATTGGATATGCTAAACCAAATTGATAAGTACGAGGACTCGCAGCGCAAAGTGCGCGTGGCGGCGGATAACCTCCAACCGAGCCTCAACCTCGTGGTCGATGCTTCGCTGACCAAACAATTTTACAGTTCATTTTCGCCGGAAGAATTCGCCGCCAACGCCGGGCTGCAACTGGGCTTGCCGTTCGATAAATTAACCGAGCGCAACGCGTACCGGACGAGCCTCATCAATTTTGAAAAACAACTGCGCGCCCTCGCCACGGAATTGGATGGACTGCGCGAAGACATCCGCCAGGGCGTCCGGCAACTGGCCCAACAGCGCGAAAATTATTTCATCCAGCAAAACGCCCTCGCCCTCGCCGAACAGCGCGTGAACGTGATGCCGCTGTTGCTCGACGCGAATCAGGCGGACATCCGCGACCAACTCGAGGCGCAGGCCGACCTCGTCAGCGCGCAAAACGCGGTGACCGGCGCGATGGTGAGCTACCACGTGGCGCGCTGGAATTTGTTGAAGAATTTGGGCGTTATTCGCGTCGAAGCGGGACAGTTTTGGCTGAAAAACCAGCCGATTCTCGACGTGCCCGCACCGGTCAATCCCGGCGTTGGAGCGCAGTTGCCCAACGTGGTAACGCCCGGGCAAGTGTTTGGAGAACAGTAAAAGAATATGGCAAAAGCCAAGGCATTCATTCAACGGCATCCGGCGTGGACCACGGTAATTATCGTGCTGCTCGCCGGCGTCTTCATGGGCGCCAAGTGGCTGGAACCGCAGGGCGACCCCACCGCGGCCATACAATTCGCCACTGCCGAGCGCGGCGATTTGCGCGTGACGGTGAGCGAGGGCGGCGCGCTCGATTCCACCCGCAAGCTCAACCTCCGCTGCGAACTCGACGGCGGCGGCACCATCGTGGAACTGGTCAACGAGGGGAGTTACGTGAAAGGCCCGCGCACTCATCAGGTTGAGGCAGGCGACACGCTGCCGGTCATTGCCGAAAAATATCTTTCGCTCGCGATGTCCCCGAGCGGTACGGATCAGCCCAACTCGCTGCAAATCAAGGCGTTGGAGGAAACGATCCGACGCACCAATCCGGATGTGGATTGGGAAAATCTGAGCGTTGGCGAAACGCTTTCTTTGCCCGGCGATTTGTTGGTGAAGTTTGAGGACGGCATTTTGCGTGAGCGAATTTTTGGCCAAACCAAATCCGTGGAGGATGCCGAGCGTGACTTGAGTAACGCGGAGAAAGATTTGGCGTTGCGCAAGATTGAAACCGCCGAGGCCGACCGGCAGGCGGAACTCAATGTGGAATTCGCCGAGCAGGATTTGGCAAAATATATTGAGGGCACCGCACCGTTGGCGCGGCTGGCGTTGAAGGGCGATATCGACATCGCCGAAGAGGAAATCAAGCGCGCCGAGGATCGCCTCGTTAGCACCAAGAAACTCCGCACCAAAGGCTACGCCACTAACCTCGAGGTGCAGGCCGATGAGCTGACCATCCGAAAGCAAAAAAATCTCATCACCAAATACCGCAAACAGATGGATTTGCTTGAGCGGTTTGACATCCCGCAAATGACCAAGCGCAACCATTCCAAGCTTGCCCAAATGCGCGTGAGCGAAACGCGGATGATTCAGAAATCCAAAGCCATCGTCGAAAACCAAACGGAAGTGGTCGCCCGCCGCAAAGCCGGCCTGCAGGCGCAGCGCGACAAGCTGGAGCTGTACCGCGATCAACTCATCAAGACCGAGATGCGCGCCCCGCAGGATGGCCTCGTGATTTTTGCGCAAAGCAGTTCGCGCTCCAACGAAAGCTACATCAAGCTCGGCGCGAATATTCGCAAGGGCTACAACGTCATCGATTTGCCGGACGTCAGCGAGCTGATGGCCGTGGTGCAGGTGCACGAATCGTACGTGCGCCACCTTCACATCGGGCTCAAGGCGGTGGTGAGGATTGACTCACTGCCGGAAATGGAGTTCACCGGCATCGTGCGCAAAGTGGCCCCCACGCCGGATCAGCGCCGCCGCTATTATGAAAATGTTTCAGTGTACGACACGCACGTTTGGATCGTGGACAAGGAAGGCCTGTTGCCGGCGGACCTCAAGCCCGGTGTTTCCGCGCGGGCCGAGATTGTGATCGCCGAGATGGAAAATGTGCTCAAGATTCCCGTGCAATGCGTCACCTCGCACGGCGGGAAAAAAGTGGTGCAAGTAAAGCGCGGCGAAACAATCGAGACGGTCCCCGTGGAAACCGGCCAATTCAACGACCGCTTCATTGAGATTCGCAAGGGCCTCACGGCGGGCGATCAGGTTTCGTTGACGCCGCAAATCGCCAGATCTTCCAAGTCCGACCCAGGCAAACCGCAAGCGCGCTAAGCCCGCCGCGCATGAATCTCATCCGCGTAATTCACCTCGGCATCAAAAGCTTGATGCTGCACAAAATGCGTTCGCTGCTCACCATGTTGGGCATCATCTTCGGCGTATGCTCGGTGATCGCCATGCTCGCCATTGGCGAAGGGGCCAGCTTTGAGGCGCAGGAAGCCATTCGCGCGCTCGGCAGCCGCAACGTCATCATCCGCAGCGTGCCCCCGCCCAAGGGGCAAAACACCGCCGCCACCCTGCAAACCTATACCGCCAACTACGGCCTCAAACTTTCGGACATCAAGTTGCTGAAGGAAACCCTGCACCCGCGCATCACCGACACTCTCGCCAAGCGCCGTTATCGCATGAGCGTCCGCGCCGGGCGCAAGGAAGCCTCCTGCACCGTTTGGGGCACGCAACCCAACCACCTGCGCATGAGCCAAATGGAAATGATCGCCGGCCGTTTCCTGCTCGACACCGATTCCCACGCCAACGTGTGCGTCATCACCGATTCCATGGCCGCCAAACTCTTTCCCATCTCCGATCCGTTGCGCGGCGAATTGAAGCTGAACAACCGGCAGATTTTTCGGGTGGTCGGAGTGGTGCGCGAAACCGCCGCCGCCAGCGCGCGCGCGCCGGGGCAGGACAACACCGGCCGTGCGCTCGACGCCAACGTGTACATCCCGCTCGCCGCCGCGCACGCGCGCTTGGGCGTGCTGTTCACTGAGCAATCCGCCGGCAGTCGGATCCGCGAGCGCGTGGAGCTGCATGAACTGGTCGTTGAGCTGGCCGACGTCAATCAAGTGGAGGCCACCGTACCCGCCATCCGCGCCGCGCTGAAAACTTCGCACGCGAAAGAGGACTACGAAATCATTGTGCCGCTCGAGCTGTTGCGGCAGGCGGAAGAAACCAAACGCATTTTCAACATCGTGCTTGGCTCCATTGCCGGCATCAGCCTCATCGTCGGCGGCATTGGCATTATGAACATCATGCTCGCCACCGTCACCGAGCGCACGCGCGAGATCGGCATCCGCCGCGCGCTCGGCGCGCAGAAGGGCCAAATCATCACGCAGTTTTTGGTGGAGACCATCGTGCTCTCAATCGCCGGCGGCTTGGTGGGCGTGGTGCTTGGCGTGGCGCTGCCCTTCGCGGTGGAACATTTTGCCGA
>DQLO01000026.1 GCA_015660155.1 Verrucomicrobiota bacterium | reverse complement strand
ATGACGGCGGAGGCATTGGCGGCCACGGCGTGGCGGAAGACGTCGCGCGGGTGAACGATGGCGGCGTCGAGCGTGCCGTTGGTGAGATGCACTTTACGAATGAGTCGGCGGCGTGTGTTCACGAAGATGGCATAAAAATGTTCCACCTCGTAGGGGCGGCATTCTTCGCGCAATAAATTGGCAACGGATTCCGGTGTGTCGAGCACGGGCGCGGCTTCCCGGATTTCCGCCGCCATTCGGCGGGCAAGCGTGAAGGCGCTTTGCAGGGCAATGGCTTTGTCGGGACCAATGCCTTTAATCGTTTGCAACTCCTCCAGCGTGGCTTGGGCCAGCGCGCTGAGGGTTCCGAATTGCTGGACCAATTCCGCGCCCACGTCGACAGCAGATTTTCCCTGAAGACCGGTGCGCAGTAAAATTGCAATCAGTTCGGAATCGGAAAGTGCATCGGGGCCCAGCTCGGCCAAGCGTTCGCGCGGGCGTTCGCGGTTTGGCAAATCCTTGATGCGCGTTGAAAGGGTCACGGGGGAAGAATGACCTTTTTATTATTTTCGGCAAGGAAGTTTTGGTAGGGGCGCGCGCAGCGTGTCCCTACCGAGCTCTACTTTATGAACTTTGAAAACTCTTCGCGCGCGTGATCGGGGATGCGGGCTTTGAGGTGGACGATGTCGCCTTCGTAGCGTTCCTCATCCACTTGGCCGAGGGCGCGGATGCGGGCGAGCGTGGCGCCGTCGCTGGCGGGGACTTGCAATTCCAAACAACTGCGCACCGGCCGCAGCATCATGCCGAGCTCCGCTTGCAGCTCGTCGAGCCCTTCGCCGGTCTTGGCGGAAACACACACCGCGTGCGGGTATTCGCACAGCCAATGGAGGTTGCCGTTGCGCTCGGGGAGTTGATCGATTTTGTTGAAGACCATCAGCGTTGGCTTATCGTCCGCGGCAATTTCCTCGAGCACTTCGTTGACGGACGCGATTTGGTCGGCGGCTGTTTCGCTGGCGACATCCACCACGTGCAACAGTAAATCCGCCTCCACGACTTCCTCGAGCGTGGCTTTGAATGATTCCACGAGTTGATGCGGCAGCTTGCGAATGAAACCCACCGTGTCGCTGAGGAGCGCGTTTTGGTTGGTCGGCAAAGTGATGCGGCGCGTGGTGGGATCGAGCGTGGCGAAGAGTTTATCCTCGGCCAAAACCTCCGCGCCGGTGAGCGCGTTGAGCAACGTGGACTTGCCGGCGTTGGTGTAGCCCACGATGGATGCCAACGGCCATTGGCTGCGTTGGCGGCCTTGGCGTTGGGTTGAACGCACGCGTTTGACCTCCTTCAAATCGCGGCGCAGTTTGGAGATGCGATCCTGGATTCGGCGGCGATCCACTTCGAGTTGGCTCTCGCCATCGCCACGCATTCCGATGCCGCCTTTCTGCCGCGAAAGGTGCGTCCACAAACCCGTGAGGCGCGGCAGAATGTGCTGCAACTGCGCCATCTCGATTTGCATTTTGCCTTCCCGCGTGCGGGCGCGTTGGGCAAAAATGTCGAGGATGAGCGCGGTGCGATCGAGCACTTTGCAGTCGAACACGCCCTCGAGGTTGCGCGTTTGGGCGGGCGAAAGTTCGTCATCAAAAATGACCGTATCGACGTCGCCTTGTTTGCAGATTTCGGCAAATTCGTTTGCCTTGCCTTTGCCGATGTACGTTGCGGCGTGGGGACGGTCGAGGCGTTGGGTGCCTTCGCCGATGATTTTCGCGCCAGCGGTGCGGGCGAGTTCGGCCAGTTCGGCCATCGTTTCCGTGAGGTCCGCGCCGGTGCGTTTGCTCAGTTGCGCACCGATGAGGAAGACGCGTTCCGTGGCTCCGATTTGTTCTGCGAGGGCTTTCACGTGATTTTCTCAATCAATCGCCGCGCCGTTTCCGCCGCCGGTTCGTTGGCGGGCACGGTCAGCGTTTGGGTTCCGTGCAGTTTGCGGAACCACGTCATTTGTCTGCGAGCGAATTGCCACGTGCGTGATTTAACCAAAGCGACGGTTTCCGGCAAGCCTTGTTCGTCGTTGAGGTGCCCAATAACCTGTCGATATCCGAGGGCTTGTTGCGCGACGGGGTTACCCTCCAAGGCTAAGCGCAGCGAACAAGTTTCTGCCACCAAGCCGGCGGAAAACATCGCGTCCACGCGCGTGTCGATGCGATGGCGCAAATCTTCGCGGTCGCGTTCGAGCAGGAAAAAATTTTGCGGCACTTGGCCGGTCCACTCGGCGCGTTGTTCGGAAAAGGATTTGCCCGTGAGGCGAATGACTTCAACCGCGCGCGTGACGCGACGGCGATTTTGGCGGTCGATGGTTTCGTGCGTGGCGGGATCGTGTTCGAGCAATTCAGCGACGAGGGTTTCCAACTCCATCGTTGCCAACTCCGTTCGCAGGGTTGCGTTTGCTTGCGGCGCATCGCCCAAGCCTTCGAGCCACGCGCTGAAATATAATCCGGTGCCGCCACAAAAAACCGGGCGCTTGATTTTTTGGATGTGCGGTTTGGTGCGCGTCACGAAACTGGCCGCATCAAACGATTCGGTTAACTCAAGAATGTCGATGAGGTGATGCGGGACGCGCGCGCGTTCTTCGGCCGTGGGCTTGGCGGTGCCGAGATCCAGCCCGCGATAGACTTGCATTGAATCGACGGAAATAATTTCGCCGTGAAGCCGTTGGGCGACCTCGAGTGCCACGGCGGATTTCCCGCTGGCGGTGGGGCCGGCGATGAAGACGGGGGCACCCACCTTTTAGGATTCCTTTTCGGTTTCTTCCTCGTCCGGCGATCCTTCGCGCCAAGCGAGAAGGAAGAGCAATCCCACCCCAATGCAAATGCCCATGTCGGCAATGTTGAAGGCGGGATAACCCGCCTCGGTGCCATCGCTTCGGATGATATAAAATCTTACGAAATCGATCACGTGTTGATACGCCACGCGATCGATGAGGTTGCCAAGGATGCCGCCGATGAGCAGTCCGAGGGCGAGCTTGCCGGTGGGCGTGTGGGTTTCGAAATGGTGGCGATATTTGATGAGCGCAATCAGTGCCACCACGGAAAGCGCGGCAAGCGGCAGACTGCTACCTTCGAACATGCTCCAGGCGGCGCCTGTATTTTTCCAATTTACAAAACGGAGAAAGCCTTCGATTACAATGGTGTTGTCATTGTCACCGATGGTGCGAATGACCATCTGCTTGGTGATTTGATCGGCGACCAACACGATGGCGGCCGTGGCGAGGATTCGTTTTTCCTCGAAGAACGAAACCGGCTCGCCGGAGGGTGGCGCTTCTGCCTTGGTTTCGTCCATGCCGGCTAGTGCGTGCGCATCGGCATCAGCACGTAGAGGAAAGGTGTGTTGCTCTTGAGCACGCCGGGGCTGAGGCTGTCGGTGAGCTCAAAAAATACTTCGTCGCCCTCAAGCACTTTGAGGGGGTCCATCAGGAACGTGGGGTTGAAGGCAACTTCGATTTCCGGGCCTTTGTATTTGATGGCGAT
>DQLO01000397.1 GCA_015660155.1 Verrucomicrobiota bacterium | reverse complement strand
ATTTACACGCCGGCGGAGATTCGCGGCCTGTTGGAAGTTGCCTCGTTTGAGTTTGTGCCGTTCCTTGTCTTGGGTGCATTCGCCGGATTGCGCAGCGCGGAGATTGAACGGCTGGTCTGGACGGACATCCGCCTTGAGGCGCGGCACGTTGTAATTGACCGGGAAAAGGCCAAGACCGCCAGCCGGCGAATTGTACCGATGACTGACAACTTGGCCGCGTGGCTGGCTCCCTACGCGGGGCAGGATGGCAAAGTCTGGCCGCTCGGGCACGAGGCGCTGTATACCACGCAACGCGAGACCTCTGCCTTGGCCGGTTTCAAGTGGAAGAAAAACGCCCTGCGCCATAGCTACGCCAGCTATCGTTTCGCCTTAACGACCGATGCCGGCCGCGTGGCGGGGGAGATGGGCAACAGTCATCAAATCGTCCATAGCAACTACCGCGAGCTCGTAACCCCCGCCGATGCCGAGCGGTGGTTTGCAGCGATGCCCGCCCCCGATGCCGCCAACATCCTGCCGATGCCGGCGCGGAATTAAACCCAACTCCTAACCAACGGAGAAGCGACATGAAAAACAGACACGCCCAAGCCCAGCCCAAATCAACCGGATCATAATGAGCGAAAATAAAGAGCCTAATCTTTTGAAGGCCGCCGGCAGCGTGCCCACGTCGCAGCCGAGATACGCCCCGCAAAGATAGCTGGGCAAATGCCGCGACAACACCCGCGCAATCGGCAGCCCTTGCGCCGCCGCCGCGCGCAGTCCCAGCAGCGCGTACATCGAATGGCCGATAATTCCGCTCATCGGTGGATCCTCGCACGAATCACGAGCGTAATCAATCGCGACTCCTTTCGGCTTGCTTCGGCATGGGTATCGGTCAAATTTGTCGGCATGACTCGTTTGCCATTCGCCGTCCTGCTGATATTTTTGTGCGTAAAACTATCTGCCGCCGACTGGCCGCAGCATCGGGGGGATGCCGCGCGCAGCGGATACACGGTCGAGGCGGTGCCGAATCGGCTGGCATTGGCGTGGTCGCATCGGGCCCGGCACGCACCGAGGCCGGCGTGGCCGACGTCGTTACGCATTCGGTTTGATTTCGCCAGCCAACCGATCGTGGCCAACGGCATCGTGTTCATCAACAGCTCGGCGGAGGACACGGTGACGGCGTTTGATTTAATCACCGGCAAACGCCGCTGGGTTTTTTGCGCGGAAGGGCCCGTGCGGTTTGCCCCGGCGGCGTGGCGCGATCGCTTGTTCGTGGCTAGCGACGATGGCTGGCTGTATGCGCTGGCGCAGAAGGATGGGCGGGTGCTTTGGAAATTCCGCGGCGGGCCCGATGGTCGAAAGTTGCCGGGCAATGAGCGGATGATTTCCCGCTGGCCCGCGCGCGGTGGGCCGGTGGTACTGGAGGACACAGTCTATTTTGCCGCCGGCATTTGGCCCACGGACGGCGTTTTTTTGCACGCGTTGGACGCCGCCTCTGGCAAGCCGCATTGGGTCAATGGGCGCTCCGGCGGGCTGGAGATGAACCAACCGCACGGCGGCGCGCGCGCCAAGAGTGGAGTGTCGGCGCAGGGTTATTTGTTGGCCAACCAAAAACAAATCATCGTGCCCACCGGCCGCGCGGTGCCGGCGGTGTTTGATCGCGCGACGGGCAAGTTCGCGTTTTATCACCTGCAAAAAAATCAGCAGCGCGGTGGCTCGGCAACCTTGTTGGCCGACCAATTCATTGGCAATGCCGGTTGCCTGTTCGATGCGGATACGGGCGATTTCTCCGCGCAAGTGGGCCACGGCGCGATGGTTGCAATTCCCGATGGCCTCGTGCGCGCCAGCGGGCGGCAGTTGATTTGGTCTGAATTTAAAGACATCGCCTCGGTCGATCGCAAGGGTAAGCCGGTGATAAAGCGCGGCTTGGTGCAGAAACGGCTCATCAGCATGGAACGCGAAATTCATGCGTTCATCGTCGCGCGCATTGATGCCTACTGCGGCGAGGATGGCCGTGTGAGCGCGGTGGATTTCACGCGCCAGCGCACCACGTGGTGGTCGCACCCGGTGGAGGGCCGCGCGCTGGGATTGGCGGCTGCCGATGGCCGGCTCATCGTCTGCACGGATCGCGGGATGGTTTACTGCTTTGGCGATGTTGCGAAGCCGACGGTGTCTGTCGGACCTCCGATTGAGGCGATCCAAACCACGGCCCGCACGCAATCTGCGGCAACGGAAATTATTTCTAAAACCGGAGTGGCCGAAGGTTGGGCCGTGGATCTCGACGCCGGCAATGGCGACGTTGCCATTGAGTTGGCCCGCCGCACGAAGCTACGCGTCTGTTGCGTCGTTCGCGACGTCGCGCAGGCCGACAAGTTGCGCCATCGGCTTCTTGCCGTGGGTCTTTTGGGCGCACGCGTTTCGGTGCACATGGGTTCGAAAAGTCGCTCACCGTTTCCCGATCAATTTGCCAACCTCATTTTTTCATCCGCCTCGTTGGATGAAAAAATATCCGCCGAGGCGCAAATGGAAATCAACCGATTGCAACGGCCCTTCGGCGGCAAAACCTGCCTCGGGAAACCGGGTGCGATGCGCGTGAAAACCCGCGGCGCACTGGCCGGCGCGGGGAGTTGGACGCACCAAAATGCCAGCGCCGCCAACACGCTTTGTTCCGACGACACGCTGGCTAAGGGGCCGCTGGGTGTGCACTGGTTTCGCGATGTGGATTTCGAGATTCCCAACCGCCACGGCCAAGGCCCCGCGCCGTTGTTTCATCGGGGCGTGCAAGTGACCGCCGGCGTCAATGGCCTCTGCGCGCTGGACGCTTACAACGGCCGCACGTTGTGGCAGTATGAATTGGCCGGATTTATGAAGGACTACGACGGCATACACCACGACGTGGGCGTGGGCGAGACCGGCAGTCCCTTTTGCCTCGGCGGCGATTCCGTGTTTGTGCGCACCGGAGATCGTTGCCTCCGGATCGATCTTTTTACCGGCAAAAAACTGGCCGAGTACCGCACGCCTGTGCCGGCCACCAACAAGCATCGGAACTGGGGATTTCTCGCGCATCATGACGGGCGGCTGTACGGCGCCGTGGCCAACACCGATCACACCATCAGTCCGCGCTACGGCAATCTGCCCCTGCGTAACGAGTCCGTGCTTTTCTTTGCCATCGATCTCGGCACTGGAAAAATCCTCTGGAAATACACGCCGCGCGAATCCATTCGCCACAACGCCATCGCCATCGCCGGCGACACGGTTTATCTCATCGACCGCAAACTACCGTTGTCCGACCGTATCACCAACCCGCGCCGCGACGGCCGGCCACGCGAACGGCTCAAGCCTGGCGAGCACGCCGGCGGCACGTTGATGGCGCTGCACGCCCGCAACGGCGATGTGAAATGGCAGTCGAAAGATAAAATCTGGGGCACGCAACTTTCCGTGAGCATTAAACACAACACGCTGCTGATGAGCTACCAAGGCATGCGCCACAAATTTTTTCGGTTGCCCAGCGAAGTGGGCGGACGGCTGGCGGCGTTTGACACGCGCACTGGCAAACGCCGCTGGGATCGCGAGGCGGAATACGAAAGCAAACCCATCATCAACAACCGCACCCTCTACGCGCAGGGCGGCGCGTGGGATTTGCTAGATGGCTCGACAAAGCCGTTTGCGCTGGAACGCTCCTATGGCTGCGGCCAGATTTCCGCCGGTAAAAACCTGATGCTTTTCCGCTCCGGCACGCTGGGCTATCTCGACCTCACGCGTGATGCGGGCACGGAAAATTTTGGCGGCATGCGCCCCGGCTGTTTCATCAACGCCATCCCCGCCGGCGGCCTCGTGCTTGCGCCCGACGGCTCCTCCAAGTGCCGTTGCAGCTACCAAATGCGCGCGTGGTTTGCCCTGCGCGAAAAGCCCGCGGCGAAATAGTAACTACGCGCCCACCGCCGCGCGGCATTCGGCGAGGTCTGCCTCGGATAGCTTCTTGGCGATGATGGGTTTGTTGATTTTGGCCTTCGCTCCCCCATTTGCAGTAGCAATATTCCACCACGCATAAGCAGCCAAATCATCTTTCGGCACTCCTTCGCCGGTGGCATACATCACTCCAAGGTTGTTTTGCGCCAGGGCATGTCCCTGAAGAGCAGCCTTGCGGTACCATTTCGCTGCTTCAGCATAGTCCTGACTTTCTCCACCGGTTCCGAGGCGAAAATTCTGTCCTCGCTCAAAAAACGTCTGTGCCAACTGCGGGTCCGGCGCGGGGGGTTGGGGAATGGGCGGTCCGGTTGTGGCGGGCGTATTCGTCACAGGTTGAGGACCAGCCAGAGTGTTGTTTGTCCCAGTCGCAACAAGTGAGGGTTGCGGCTCGTCGCTTCCGCGGTCCATGAAGAGGAGAACCCCGACCAACACGAGGACAGAAACCCCAGCCACCATCCAAGGCAGCACCGACTTTTCCTTTACCACAACCGTGGTCACCGCCGGACTTACGGGTGTTGCAGCAGGTTGAGTAGTCGTCCGCCTTGGTGATTGTGAAGTTCCCCCAGATGAAGGCGTTGAAGTGGTTGATGTGGCAACCTGTTTGGATACTTTCTTCTTCGGATAAATCTCCACCTGAAAACAGGCATGATTGCGGGCGGGGTCCCAAGCCATGCTGCCCACCTTGAGAACCGGTGTACTAGGGGGCAATTCACCATCCTGAATCAACCGGACAATCTCCGACTCATCCACTGGCCCATACTGTGCGCCTTCCTGACTGTAATGCCATTGGTTGCTCATAGCAGCGACACAGCCACCCTACGCCTCACCGGCTCTGGTGTAAATGGTTTTGGGGGATGAGAGGCAGAAGGGGTGAGAGGGCGGGCCACACACTTATGAATTACTATTTTGGCATTCGTTTAAAGAATTCCCGTATCTTATACCACTTCTCAGATCCATTTACCACATAGTAAGCCTCTTCCGCAAACTGTCCATCATGCCATTTTTCCCTAAATTGTTTGATATTGAACGGCCCGTGGTAACGATCCCGATCATAAATTGTGTAGTGTGCATCATCAGGTATCTCTGTTTTAATTGAATCGATGGACATCTGTTCATTTTCGATGACCGGTGGTACTGCTTGAGAATATTCTACCTCAGTATTCTGTAGGTTTTCTGAGGACGAAAAAAATGAAACGAATGCTCTAAAAAATCCGATTAGAACTCCTAAGAACAGACCTTTTGCGATGCCTGCCCCCAATCCAAACCCAACCCCTTCACCACCGCGTGATAGAAATCCTATAATCCCGCTGATCAAAGCTGTTATTAACACGCACCAAAATATCGTGAAAAAAAAGATTAAAAATGCCCTAACAAATCTTGCAGTCACTTCGCAAGTCTAAGAAAACTATAGAATTTATCAAGGTTCATCGATAACTGAATCTTCAACCCCCCTGCTTTCCGCCACCAACCCCACCACCGCAATCATCAAAAGAATCTGCTTCATGCCCGCCACCCTACGCCACACCGGCTCTGGTGTAAATGCTGTTGGGGGGAGAAGAGGCGGAAGGAAAGGTATGCCTATTTCTTCATCACCCGCCCCGTGTGCCGCACATTCTGCCCACGCATGGGCCACGGGCTTTTGGCGAGGCCTTTGGAGTCGGTTCGGACAACTACGAGAATTCAGATTAGGCGAGAAGAGCCTCGATGACCTCTCCCGCAACGTCGGTAAGCCGGTAGTCACGACCATTGAACCGATAAGTCAGCCTTTTGTGGTCGATGCCCATCAGATGCAGGATAGTGGCGTGTAGGTCATTTACGCTGACACGGTTTTCGACCGCCTTGTATCCGAACTCATCACTAGCGCCATATTGCACGCCGCCTTTGACTCCGCCCCCCGCCATCCACATGGTGAAGGCGTGGGGATTATGATCCCGTCCCAAACTGCCCTGCGAATCTGAGGTTCGTCCAAACTCGCCACCCCAAACTACCAGCGTTTCGTCAAGCATGCCGCGAGCCTTCAGGTCGGCGAGCAGCGCACCTATCGGCTGGTCGACGCTCTTGGCGGCGATACGGTGATTGGCCCCGATATCGTTGTGGCCGTCCCAAGGCACGTCGGCCACACCGCCTCCGCCGCCGTTTGTCCCTGCATACAACTGAACAAAACGCACGCCACGTTCGATCAGGCGGCGCGCTGTGATACACTGCTTGGCTACGAGTTGAGTCTCTTTCTGATCCGTACCGTAGGCCTTGTGGATGAGCTCGGTCTCCTTGGTGAGATCCATCGCTTCGGGGGCAGCCGTCTGCATCCGGTAGGCCAACTCAAATGACTCCAGCCTCGCTGCCAGGTCGGCCTCGTGCGGCCGTAGTTCCTGATGCTTGCGGTTCATCTCCTTAAGAATATCGAGCTGCGCCCGCTGCTGCCCGTCAGTCATGCCCTTCAGGCGCGCCAGGTCGGCGATCGGCTTTTGTCCATCAATGGAGGTTGGCTGATACACCTTGGGGAGAAATCCTGGTGACCAGATCGGCTTGCCGCCACGCGGCATCGCACCGTGCAGGACGACAAATCCGGGCAGGTTCTTGTTCTCGCTTCCCAGGCCGTAGTTAAGCCACGACCCCATGCACGGGCGCCCCTGCAGGAACATGCCGGAGTTCATCTCCAGCATTGCCGGGGTGTGGTTATTCGACTGCGAAAAGCACGAGTAGACGAATGCCTGATCATCGACGTGCTGCGCCATGTGCGGGAATATCTCCGAAACCCACGCACCTGACTGGCCGTGTTGCTTGAAGGCGAACGGCGACTTCAGCACTTTGCCGCTGGTGGTGAAAAACCCAGTCTTAGGGTCAGCCCCTTCAAGCTTCATTCCATTGCGTTTTTGTAACTCCGGCTTGTAGTCGAACGTGTCCATCTGCGATGGGCTTCCGGGCATGAAAAGCCAGATGATCGACTTTGCTTTAGGCGCGAAATGTGGTCCTTGCGTCTGCGTCGAACCTTTGTTGGGAGTAGCGGCGGCGGCGGAAAGCAGCCCCTGTTCACCAAGCAGGCCGGTCAGGGCGAGTGAGCCACATCCGAGTCCTGCATTTTTCAGGAAGGCCCGGCGGGAACGAAAATCAAATGGTTTTTGCATCTTAGCTAATCGATAAAAATAAACTCATTGAGGCAGAACATGAGCTGGCAGAAATCGGCCACGGCACGCTCCATCGCCTTGCCATCTGCACTGTAGGACGCGGCCTGCTTCTTGATAAAGTCGGCCATCTGTTGCCTTTCGGCATCGGTCGGCGGGCGGGATAATGCGATGGCATAGGCGCTATCGACCACCTTCTCCGGCGACATCGACGGCGCGGATTGAATACGCTTGGCAAACTTCTCCGCCAACTGCCGTACGAGCGGCGAATTCATCAGCGCCAGCGCCTGCGGCGGGACCGTGGTTACATCACGGTGTCCGATGCTCTGGATGGCATCGGGCGCGTCAAAAAGCTGCAGCATCGGAATCAGATTGCCGCGTTTCACGGTGAGGTAGATGCTCCGCCGAGGGATCGCCTGATTCAGCGTCCCCTTTCCGAACATCGTTTTGTCCAGCGTGCTACTTACGGCCAGAAGCGTATCGCGGATGGCTTCGGCATCCAATCGCACCGCCCTTCGTCGCCACATGAGCTGGTTGTCAGGATCTGCCTTTGCTGCTGCCGGGTTGCTTTCGCCCGACTGTCGGTATACCGCACTCAACATGATCAACTTGTGGATCGGTTTGAGTTTCCAACCACCGCGTATCAGCTCCGAGGCGAGAAAATCTAACAGCTCGGGGTGCGAAGGAGCGACTCCTTGTTTGCCGAAATCGCTGGGGGTCGTCACGATGCCGCGCCCCATGTGGTGCTGCCAAAGGCGGTTCACGATTACCCGGGCGAGCAGATGGCCGGCGCCGTGTTGGTGATCCGTCAGCCAGTCTGCCACAGCCGCGCGCGGAGGGCGGGGGGCGGACTTCGTGTTGGCGTCCTCCGTGGATACAAGCCACCGATCCTCCGACGTGTTGCCTGAAGTCAGCACTCTGAGGAAACCGGGAGATGCTAACCCCTGCTTTGCATTCGAATTGCCGCGGGCGAGGAAGTACACCTTGCGCGTGTCGGCGCCAAAATTGTAAGTCGCGCCGTTCTTCCGAGCGGCGAATATCTTAGTGGTTTTTGGCTTGGGCTGTTCTTTGAGGTGCTCCTGTTCAGCCTGACTGAGGCTGGCCCAATCCGGGTCAAGCGGCGAATACCATTTCAGCAACGCCTGCTTTTGTCCGTCTTTCCGCTTGTCGGCGGCCAGATTTAAGATATCCTGAATGTTCTTAGGAATGTTCGGCCGTGTGCTAAAGTAGAAACCTGATGGCCCGGAGGCATTGATGATCTTCACCAGTAGTTGGTTAGTGCCCGCATTCAGTTTGAGCGTGACCTTGTCCTGATCAGCCGCCACGCCACCGGTCACCTCTTTGGCCAACACCTGCTTCCCATTGAGAAACACCTTGATCGCATCATCGCGCCCCAACGAGATCTCCAACGGCGCCTTCTTGGCCACCTCGATCGTGCGAAAGAGGTAGTTGGCGCTGTTGTTTCCGGTCAGCGTATTGTGGATTTGACCGTCTTTCCAATCGGGCTGGGGCGTCCACTTCAGGTCTTCGTAGGTCTTTTCGAGATCCACTTCTTTCTCCGGTGCGAACGACTCATTGTACGCCACCTTGAAACCAGCGGCTTTGAAAGGTCCGATCACCTGCCAGACGCCTAGTTTCTCGAGCGGAGGTGGCTTCGATTTCGCATTTAACCAATCATCCAGCCGTTTCGGTAAATGTTCCTTTTCGAACTTTACCCGGGCATCTACAAACGTCTTGTGCGCTTTGTCGAACTTATCCTTGGCGACCTTCGTCGCGGCGGGATCGGGATCGTAATCGAAATCTTGGAAGCCGGTTTCGGCAAATGCCGCAGTAAGCCGATAGTAATCACGGGTCGGCAGAGGATC
This sequence comes from Verrucomicrobiota bacterium, assembly GCA_015660155.1. GTDB lineage: Bacteria > Verrucomicrobiota > Verrucomicrobiia > Limisphaerales > UBA1100 > JACNJL01. Next base: position 2,634 of record DQLO01000397.1, on the reverse strand, counting down.
GTATTTATGGTCGTGGCAGCGAGCACATCCGACAGTTAACCCCAACATCGACGTTCCGATCGTGCCGACGACATCATCCAGCTGTTCGTAGCGGCTTCGCTCCCTCTCTTTCTGCGTCTGCTGCGACGTAAATGGACCGGCGGCGAGAAAGCCGGTCGCGGCCTGACTTGTGTAGTCATCCGGCCCGATCTGATCTCCGGCAATTTGTAACCGCACGAACCGGTCGTAGGGCATATCCTCGTTGAGGGCCTTGATGACGAAATCGCGGTAGTGGAAAGCCGCGGGTCTATCCTTATCAAAGGCAAATCCGTTGCTCTCTGCGAACCTCGCCAAGTCGAGCCAGTGTCGGGCCCAGCGTTCGCCGTAGTGCTGCCCGGCGATCAGCCTGTCGATCAGTCGCTCGTAGGCATCCGCAGAGGTATCGTTGGCGAATGCTTCCACCTCGGCCGGTTCGGGCGGCAATCCCCACAAATCAAAATAGGCCCGGCGGATGAGGGCGCGACGATTTGCCTCACTGTTGGGCTTTAGCCCCTTCGCCTCGAGCGGTGCCAAGATGAATCGATCGATATCCGTGCGTCCCCAGCTGGTGTCCTTTATCTGTGGAGGTGCGACCTTGCGAAGTGGTTGAAACGACCAAAACTTCCGCCCGGTTTCAATGTCGATCTCTTCCTTTGCCACCTCTGCCGCCTTGCCATCGCGGGGGTCAGGCGCTCCGATAGCCACCCACTTTTCAAAATCGGCAATAACCTCCTTTGACAGCTTGCTCTTGGGCGGCATCTCGAGCGACTTCTCGTGGCGGATCGCCTGAAGTAGCAAGCTCGCCTTCACGTCGCCCGGCACGATCCCCGGCCCGGTCTCGCCTCCCTTGAGCACCGCCTCGCGCGTATCAAGCTGCAGTTCGCCCTTCAGTTTATCCTGCCTGAGCGCCTCGGCAGAATGGCACTTGTAGCAGCGTTCCACCAGAACAGGACGGATCTTGGTCTCAAAGAAATTCAGCCCATCTGCGGTGGGTTCCTCGGCAGCCGCCAGCAAAGCTGCCATTGGCGAAATAACGAGGATTGCCGGTAATGCGCGATTCATCGGGTGAAATTGTAGAAGAGCCCCCAGATAATTGCGATTACATTGTTACGCTTATTTTGCGTATTTTTTATGTTATTTTGCGACACATACGGCTTGCGCTCGAACTGACAATGGGCCTTCATTGTGAATCATGAACCGTCGCAAAGCCAAACGGGTCGCCATCGCGCTGGAGGTGGAATGGGGCTACAAACGGCATCTGGAAACCTATGCGGGTTGCCAGCGTTACGCCGATGAAGCCGGGTGGGAGTGCTCCATCACCCCCACCACGCCCAGACTGCTTAGAATGCAGAACGGGAAACCCACCTTTGATGGTAAAACGTTCACGGGCTGGGAGGGGAATGAGAAGATTTTCCGCTGGGGATGCGACTCACTTTTTCACTATAAAGAATGATCGGGCGGACAGGTTCTTCAAAGCTCACGGTGCGCCGATTGGTACCGGATCCTCTCACATATTGACCTTTCTCCATGTTACAGGCCACAACCCGCAAGGTCATGTTTTTGAGATCGACCTCGGACTTCCCCGAGATGAGTTGAGATATCTTCAATCGGGTATTACGAGTGATAGCCGGCATCGGCTGAAGGGCAACTTTCATATATGATTTAAACTGTTTATTCTTGAACCATACCCAAAGGACACAAACCACAACGATGAGGACGATGATCCCAACAATGGCACCACCCGGCTCGTCCGAATCGCGCAATTTCCAAATCGCGATGGAACCCCAAACCCCTGCAATGACGCAGAACAGGGACAATAATACGAAAGCTAACTTTCTGTCGGAAGATAATGCATTAAAGTTCTTGCTGAACTGAACCTTATCAAAGGGATCAATCTCTGCGCTGGCATCCCCACCCCCACCCGTCCGGGCATCGACTAGCTTGAGTTGCGCCGTCCGACTCACCTCTGAATCCTTAAGAATCCAAGCATCATCCACTTTCAGATTGGCTCGCAACACAATGGAAGCATGGGTCCCTTTGTAGGTGAAACAATCAAACGAATCCGTTGGAATCTTCAGTTGATACTCCGTTCGATCCACCGTGAAATTGTGGGCGTAAAGATTCTTGGCATCATTGACGGCACTCGAATCGTGCACATCGCTTGCCAGATCGAGTTTAAACTCCGCCTTTTTTCCCATCATCTTGGGATTGGTAATCTTCAAATCGACAATAAAGAAAGTCGGCCGAAAATCGACGTCCGGCCGGATAGATAGATGAAGATCGTCTGCCATACTCCTTCGATTATACCATAAGTGACCGGCTCTTCACAACGAAACAACGAGTAATATTTTGCCCCAATTACATACAGCGCTTCGTGGGTGCACAGGCGATTTCACCGTGCTGGTAAAGGGCGAGTGTTCAAAGGTGACGGTGATGATTTAATGCTAACCGTTTTGCTACACCCAAATGTCCCTGCCTGTCCACCCTTGTCCATAGGTAAATGAAAAAAAAAACCGAAAAGGGAGGTTTGCCCACTTGAGTCCACTACTATCAAAGGATTTGATGTTCGTTGGGTTCGATTCCCAAAACACATTCACTTATTTTTCCTGGGCTTCT
>DQLO01000236.1 GCA_015660155.1 Verrucomicrobiota bacterium | reverse complement strand
CGGCGCAATCGCGTGGAATTTTTCGCCCTGCCGGTGAGCCTCGTGCAAAAGGTTATCAAGGCCAAGGCCGCCGAGATTGCGAAGGCTTCCAAGGATAAGACCGAATAGACCCCGCACTGTCGGTAGGCTGATAAGATCGCCAAGGCCGTGGTGAATCAGTAAGTGGTGCTTTATTCTCCCTTGGGTCGAGTGGCGGGCAAATAGCTCCAAACCAAGTCGCCTTCATCAAGATTCAACCCGCCGCTACCCCTCAAGACCACCTTGCCGCCATCGTCTTTCTGGTTCCAGCCTACCCCATACAGCTGATACCGCCCCTTGGGATCCGGTTTGTAGACATACGGCTTTCCGGTGTAGGGATCGTGGGGCAGAGGAGCTTCCAGGCCCGCTAGTTTTGCAGGATATTTTTTGTGCTCCAGCTTGTGCAACTCCAAGTGACAGGCAATGCGCGCGTGATCCACGGCGGCTTGAGTAACTCCAATTTTTATCGCTACTTTGTCAATTGTAGGTAGCAGCATGGCACTAAACATATCGTAGATCGGCAATTTACGTTTTGTTCTCGCATCAAGCTCCTTGTTGAAAGCCACCGCAATTTCGGGGCGAATGCGTCGGGCCTTGATGTCGACAATGCGCTGGGAAAAATTCACATGCATCTCGTTGAGGCGCCTCTGGTTATGGCTAAACCAGCCATCAGGAATAAACTTCAAATTCGGGTCATCGTCTTCGAATAGCATTCCAAATAATTTTGGGTTATCACGCATCCGATCGATCGCCAGATTGGCAAGGTCGCGTTCTCCCAGAATGGAGATCCGGTAGCCTTCCAATAAATCAATGTCAGCCAGGTGCTTCTCGATTTCGGCTAGTTGCTCAGCACTCCATTTTTCTTCCTTTAAGCCCTCCCACACGGGTTGGATGGCTATTTGCAGGCAGGCAATTCGTACCAGTTGGGAAATTAGAACAGGTTCGTCCCGGATGCTCTCGGCCAGAAAAAGGCACATTCGGATATCAGCCAAGGCTGCTTTAGGATCGTCATTGGCCAGATGCGCCAACGCCCTGAGGGTAAAGCTTCTGACAAAATTCCTTAGAGGACCCATGTGAGGCAGTAATGCGGCGAAATGAGCCTCGTACTTGATGTCATACCGGCACAGGGGCCGCTCTTTGGCCGCCTGAGTTAGTTTGGCCATGGTGGCTTCGAATTTGGTCAGGGCCTGCAGGATATCAGTCGCCGGTTTGCCTGCCTTTTCCGGATGCGGCCAGCCTTTCTCTTCCCGGAAAAACTTCTGCCACGCAATCAGATCAACAGGCTGTCCGGTTTTCCACCCATCCAAATCGGGGCGCGAATCGCCTTCAATCTTCATTAGGCTTTGTGCCTGATTGAATTTTTTTTGATCGATGGGGGTGGATTCAGTCAGGTTCTTGTTCCATTTGTGTTCATGCAGTGGCTTAAGTAGCGGGATGTGCGCAAAATTCTTTGCAGAAGGAATTGGCTTGGGGATGATCTGCTTGTAATCGAACACCTCGCCCTTGGCTTCCCATTCCTTTTTAAAATTTCTCCAAGCTGATTTGCCGCGCAGGGTTTCACCCGCGTAAATCAGAACAGCCAGCCCCACGAGCCCGGTCAAGCCAAGGCCAATTTTTTTCGCGCCATGCATTCTGTTAATATACATATCACTCCATAGAAATGCAAGGCATGAGCTTGTAGTCAGATGCCTTCATGCTAACCTCACCGCATGGTACGCATGCTTTTGGCTCTCGTAGCCGTCGTTGTCTCCAGCACCGCGCAGGAAACAAAAATTGATCCTCAAGTAAGTCGGGCCATCCGCGGCGGGCGATCCACGGGAGTCATCCTGTTGGGCAAACGGCAGCTATTCGAAGGGCCAAAAGGATTCCCAAATTTTTGCGTGCAGAACAAGGCAGCCAAACGCACAGAGTTGCGCCTAAAAATTATTGCTCGCCTTAAGGCCATTTCAAAGGTCGATCAGGCAAAACTGCGGAAGGAGCTACAACTTCCAAAGGAGGCCGAGGGTTTATGGCTTGTAAATGGCATTGCGACAACGCTTTCGCCAGAGGCCATCCGTATGGCGTCGAAATCTAAAAACGTAAAATATATTTATCCATCCGGCCCCATTCCTCGCGGAGGTATCAGTGGGCGAGTGAGCGAAGTGCTGCCGGAATCGAAGCGCAAAGCGTTTAATGCGAAGGGTAAAAAAATCCCGTGGAATATCAAGGCCGTGGGTGCGGACAAGGTTTGGAGTGAATTGAAAATCACCGGCCGGGGTGCGGTGGTGGCGATGTTCGACTCGGGGGTAAATTATCGCCACGCGGATTTGCGAGACAACATCTGGATTAATCCGGGAGAGAAGGCCAACAACGGCAAGGATGATGATGGTAACGGGCTGGTGGATGATTATTACGGGTTTAATTTCCGCACCATGCAGCCGGAGGTTATTGCCTTAGGGCCGCGTCAACATGGGACTTTAACTTCCGGGATTGTCGCCGGTGATGGCACCGGTGGCATGGTAACCGGATTGGCACCGGAGGCAAAGTTGATGCCGCTTATAGGTTGGGGAGGCCCGTATGCTGCCGCACGTGTGCATGAATATGCTCTTGAGATGGGCGCTGACGTGATGAACATGAGTTTCAGTATTCCAAACCTCGGTCACACACGAGGATTGTGGCGGTTGATGAGCGAACACGCAACGGCCGCCGGGCTGGTGCTGGTGAGCGGCGCGGGTAACTTTCAGCGAGAGTCCAAACCCGTTCAGCTTAGAATTCCGGAAGGGATTCCCTGCGTCATTGCCGCGGGTGGTGTGGATCGTGACATGAAAATTCCCAGCTTTGTAAGTCTGGGACCGGTTGAATGGGGAAGTGTAAGATTTTACGGTGATTACCCCATGCCCAAGGGGCTGATAAAGCCCGATGTATGCGGCTTCCCAACGGGCGGATACCCGTTGTTATCCAGTCAGAACAAGGGATACATGAATCCCAATGTACGCATCCGTGGTAATTCCTTCAGCGGTCCCCATGTAGCCGGCACCGTAGCACTGATGTTTTCGGCTAATCAGGATTTAACGGCTTGGCGTATCAAAGAAATCCTTGAGTTCACTGCGAAAGACCTTGGGCCCAAGGGCAAAGATAACGACACGGGTTATGGCCTCCTCAATTCACTGGCGGCGGTAAAGGCCGCCCTTGCTGAGAAGAAGAAAACGCAGTAGGGCTATCTACCTCAAGAATGCATCTTCCAGGCCACCGTCTACGGCGAGAACTTGGCCAATTAGCCAATCACACGTTCGCGCGGGAATGCTTGCACTTGCCGCGCCCAAAAATCCGCTCACCAAACTGGAACTGCAACAGGCTAAAAAACGCGCCGAAATGCTGGCCACGCACCATGCCGAGCTGCAGCAATTGTTTGCGCGGCAAATCGCCGCCGTCACTGCGCTGCGCCAAAAATACCTGAAAGCCGGCGATGCCCAAAGCGCGGACGCGGCGGCCAAAGCGTTGGCGGAACTGCGGCGCAACACGGATTTTCAACCGGTCAAGGTGAAGAAAAAATTATTCGTGGAAGCCATCGTGGACGCCAAACCGGCGGCGATCAAAATGATGCTGCTCAAGCCCACACGTTTGGTGGAAACAGAGAATGCGGTGAAAGGCCCGTGGGCGCGTGTGCCCAATGCGTTGCTTGGTGCGAGCATT
>DQLO01000273.1 GCA_015660155.1 Verrucomicrobiota bacterium | reverse complement strand
ATGGCATTCTGGTCGCCGATGAGTTGGGATGATCCGCAACGGTTTCTCACCAAGGACGACGGTCTGCCGAAGACGCCGGCCAAAGGCCGCTGGCGTGATGCCATCCAGGGCGCCCGCGATAAAGGGCCGAAGTTTGGCAACTACTCCGGCTGGCGCGTTGGCAACCTGCTGAAGACAATGGACGCAGTATTGGTACGCGATCGGCCGGAGGCGGCCATCATCATGATCGGTACCAACGACATTTCCGGCAACCGCGTGCCTGCCGGTTACCGGGCTGGGCTTGAGTCGGTCATTGCTAAATGCCTCAAGGCGCACTGTGTGCCAATCCTGAACACGATCCCACCTCGACGCGGACACGACGCGGCGGTTAAGGAGATCAACCAGATCATCCGCGCGCTCTCTCTCGAGCACAACCTGCCGCTGGCCGATTTTCATGCCGCTTGCCTGCGCGCGCGCCCGGGCAACACCTGGGACGGCACGATAATTTCCAAGGACGGCGTCCACCCCAGCGGCGGCAAGACCAATCTCTATTCGGAGGTCAACCTGAAAACCAGCGGCTACGCTTTGCGCAACTGGGTAAATTTCCTCGTCCTGCGCCGGCTTCACTTTCGCGTATTTGAACACCTGCCGGAATGAGATTGACCCGTCGCTGACAAACCTCCCCATTCATCCGCACAACAGATGCCCATCATTTCTCCCAAACAAAAACAGCGCGAATACGATGTGGTCATCGTGGGTTCCGGTGCAGGTGGGGGACAGATGGCCTACACGCTCACGATGGAGGGCGTAAAGGTTCTCGTGCTTGAGGCGGGGCGGATGTTTGACCCGGTCAGTGAGACAGCCATGTTTCACACTTGGGACATGGCTCCTCTCCGCGGCGTGGCGACTCCGGACAAGCAATACGGATTCTACGATGCGTCCATCGAGTCAGGCTGGGAGATTCCAGGTGAGCCCTACACGAATGCTTCCAAGGACAAATTACGACAATTCGTCTGGTGGCGACAGCGCATGATGGGCGGACGCACGAATCACTGGGGTCGTGTTTCGCTCCGCAATGGTCCATACGATTTTAAAACCCATAGCCGGCAGGGAGTTGGATTTGACTGGCCGATTTCCTACGACGATCTCGCGCCCTGGTACGACAAGGCGGAAATGCTCGTCGGGATATTTGGCGACAGCGAGGGCATCGAAAATTCCCCCGACTCATCTCCCGGTGTATTGTTGCCTCCGCCGAAGTTTCGCGCGGGGGAACTGCTCGCCCGTGAACGCGCCAAGAAGCTGGGCGTGTCTGTCGTGCCGGTTCATCGTGCGATCCTCACCAAGCAGCAGGACGCCCAACGCGTGCCTGGAAAGCTCCACCCCGGGAATAAAAAGGCGCAACGCCTGCTCGCGGCAAACATGCGGCTGCGGTTGAAGTGCTTCTTCGCGACCGATTGCCATCGAGGCTGTTCGATCAAGGCCGCCTTCGATTCCACCTCTGTTTATCTCACGCCGGCGCTGAAGACCGGCAACCTCGACATCCTGCCCAACGCCATGGCCCTCGAGGTTACCCTGAACAAAGCAGGAAAGGCCAAGGGCGTCACGTTCATCGACAAGACCACCGGCACCGAGCAACACGTGGCCGGTCGTGTCATCGTTTTGGCGGCCGGTTCCCAGGAATCGGTCCGTCTGCTGCTCAATTCGAAGTCCAACAGGTTTCCGAATGGCCTCGCCAATTCCAGCGGCAAGGTCGGCAAATATCTCACCGATTCGGTAGCCAGCCGCGTGAGTGGTCAAATCCCCGCGCTGGAGGCTTTACCACTGCACAACGAGGACGGTGTTGTGGGTCAACAGGCCTACATGCCGTGGTGGTTGGCTGGACAGCAACAAAAACTCAATTTCCCCGGTGGCTACAAGGCTCTGTTGGTCAGCGGTCGCAAGATGCCGAGTCTCAACACCGGCAAAAGCTTCGACCGCGTATCCGGAGGCGACGGTATTCCCTTTGGCAGTAAGCTCAAGGAGGACGCCCGCCGTTACCACGGTTCCTTCCAGAGCATCGGAGCACAGGGCGCCATGGCCGCAAACGACGACTGTTACTGCGAACTTGATCCGAAGGTGAAAGACAAGTGGGGTATTCCCGTCCTGCGTTTCCATTGGAAGTGGTCGGGTGACGAATTGCGTCAGGTTTCCCACCAGCAACAGGCCATGACCGAAATTCTGGAAGCCATGGGCGCGCGTTTCTTCCGCGCGCCCTATGTTGATGAGCCGGAAAAAGCGATCAGTCAGGGAGGCAAGATCATTCACGAGGTTGGTGGCGCGATCATGGGTGACAACCCTGAGAAATCCGTCACCAACCAATGGGGCCAGACCTGGGATGTTCCGAATCTCATCATAGGCGACGGCGCGACCTTTCCCGGAACCGCCGACAAGAATCCCACGTTGACCATCATGGCGCTTGCCTACCGTGCCGCAGATCATCTGGCTGGGGAATTGAAGAAAGGCAATCTGTGAAAACTCCGAGTTCCAAGTTACAGACTCAAAACCCCGCCGCGTGCGGGGCCGATCAGAGTCCCCGCATTAACCGCCGCGTTGCCATGCAATGGATTTCTAGCGCGATGGCCGCGATCCCACTCCTTGAGCGCGAAGCGCCCGCCGCCGAAAGATCCGGCATCCGTCCAAAGTCTGGAGTCGCCAAAGGTTACGGCCCTGATCCAGATCTCATGCGCAAATACAAGCCTGGAGACCTCTGGCCGCTTACCTTTTCCAAGGATCAACGTCGCCTCGTGATCGTCCTGTGCGACATCATTATGCCGGCCGACAAAACTTCACCCAGCGCCTCAATGTTGGGAGTCCACGACTTTGTCGACGAATGGATCAGTTCGCCCTATCCGGCTCAGAAAGGTGATCGAAACATCATCCTCAAAGGTCTGAGCTGGCTTGATGAGGAAGCCGGTCGCCGCAATAAGGCAAACTTCATTTCCCTGAACCCCAAGAATCAGCTCGCCATCTGCCAGGATCTTGCTCGCAAGGCTAAGGCAGATTCGCGCCGGTTTCCCGGCAGTTTTTTCTATCGCTTGCGCAACCTGGTCGCCGGCGGTTATTACACGACCCCTGCCGGCATGAAAGACATTGGCTATCTAGGCAATGTCCCCCAGGCTGAGTGGAACGGCCCGCCGGAGGAAGTTCTGAAAAAACTCAACCTACCATCCCAATGAAGACACTGATATCCAACTTGCTCGCATTCATTTTCATCCTGTCGTCCTCATCGGTGCGCGCCGATGAAAAAGAATTCGTTCCCATATTCAATGGGCGGAATCTTGACGGGTGGGACGGCAAACCCGGCATGTGGGAAGTGCGTAACCGT